>DATJLY010000001.1:0-2641 GCA_035509095.1 Allostellaceae bacterium
CAGGCGATGGCGCCCGGGCACGACCGGCCGCGCTGCTGCTATGTCGATTTCCTCGCCACCGGCCCCGCCGTCTCCAGCACCTTGCGCGGTCAGGTGCAGCGGCAAGGACGCATCCGCAGGATCGGCGATCTCTGCATCACCGATCTCGTCGTCTCGGATGGAGCGGCGGCGGGCGCGGTCGGATTTTCGGCAAGCGACGGGCGCGCGGTCGCGATCGATGCCAAGGCGGTGATCGTCGCGACGGGCGGCCTCACCCGGCTCTATCGGCGCAACAGCGCGTCCGCCAACATGGGCGGCGACGGGTATGCGTTGGCGCTGCGCGCGGGCGCCCACCTGGTCGACATGGAGTTCGTGCAGTTCTTCCCGATCGGGCATCTGGCCCCGCGCCTCATCGGGATGGACCCGATCATGTGGGACCCGTTCCGCTACAAGCTTGGCGGGCGGCTGCTGAATGCCGAGATGCGGGAATTCACCGACGCCTATGGCGTCGCCGAAGACGGCAGCTACAAGGTCACCCGCGATCTCGCGACCTATGCGATCCTCAAGGAAGTGGAGGCGGGCAGGGGATCTCCCGCGGGCGGCGTCTATCTTTCGTTCCAGCACGTCCCGGCCGACCGGCTCAAGGACTCGTTCGGGCCGGTGATGGATCGCCTCGCCAAGAACGGCATCGATCTCACGAAACAGTCGGTCGAGGTCGCGCCGATCGCGCACTATCACATGGGCGGCATCCGCGTGTCGGCCGGGCTCGAAAGCGGCATTCCGAACCTTTTCGCGGCGGGGGAGGCGGTGGGCGGCGCCAATGGCGCCAACCGGCTTTCCGGCAACGCCATCACCGAGGCGCTGGTGTTCGGCCGGCTCGCGGGCACGAACGCGGCCGCTCGGGCGCGTGCGATGCGCGCAAGCCCATGGCACGCGCCCGACGCGGCACAAGCGCTGTCGCTTCTGGCCGAGGGCGCCGAGACGGGCGCCAATCCGGCGGCGCTGGTGGCGCGGCTGCAGGCGGTGATGAGCGACCGGGTCGGACCGTTTCGCACCGCTTCCGGCCTCGTCGAGGCGCTCCACGAGATCACGGAAATGCAAAAGATTCTGGGTCCCGCTCCACCCCCGCGCCTCGGCCCGTTCGATACATGCCGGCTCGACTGGTTCGATCTGCGCAACATGCTGCTCGTCGCCGAGACGGCGGCGGCGGCCGCGTTTGCCCGAACCGAAAGCCGCGGCGCGCATCAGCGCGAGGACTTTCCTCTGCTCGACGAGGCGTGGTCGCTGAATCAGAGCGCGCAACTACGGTCCGGCGCTTTGCACCTCGAGCGGGTGGCCGTCGCGGCGGCGGCGCCATGAGCGAGACGGCGACGCTGTCGATCCGCCGCGGCAATCGCTGGGACCGGTTCGAGATCGCGTTCGAGCGCGGCCAATCGGTGCTCGACGGGCTGCGCCGCATCCGGATCGAGCAGGACCCGACGCTCGCCTTCCGCTTTTCCTGCATCAACGCCAATGCATGCAAGGAATGCATGATGCTGGTGGACGGCAAGGTCGCCTATGCCTGCATCGCCCGGCTCGAACCGCGCGAGATGCGGCTCGAGCCGCTGCGCAACAAGACCCTGTTGCGCGACCTCGTCACCGAGATCGCGCCGCCCGACGAGCGGATCGCGAACCTCCCGCTCAAATGATTGCGCCGACGCATTGAATCGCGGGCCCGCCGCACGGATAATCGGGGCGCAACTTTTGTGGAGAGCCTGATGGCCGTCGCCCGCCACGCAAAGCCGCCCGAGATCGCGTCGCTTACGCCCGAAGAGATCGCCGACCGCTATATCGGTCGGTTCGCGGAAAAGGTGCCGGACTGGGAGGCCTTCGAAGATGCGAAGATCGAAGGCTATCGCCGCGCGCAGCATCGCTTCATCGGCGGCGGCGGGTCGGGCAAGCATGACGATCCCCACACCATCCCGCCGCGCGGCTTCACCTTGAGCATCATCTATCTGCCCACGGGTCAGGGAAACGCGCCGCACACCCACGAGGTCGAGGAAGTGTTCTTCGTCTTGAAGGGCCATCTCTCGGTCTTCGTCGAGGACGAGGCCGGTCATCGCGTGACGCGTCGGCTGGGCCCTTGGGAATGCATCGCCTGTCCGCCCGGCGTCATTCACGGCTACGACAATGACAGTCTCGAGCCCGTGTGGTTCCAGGTCATGCTCGGGCGCGCCCGGCCCGAGGCGATGGGCTATGCCGACGACGATCTCTACACCCGCCGCGAGGCGCATCTGAAGACGGGCTGATGAGGCGCTTCGGCCGCGCCGTGCTCGCCGCGGCGCTGACGTTTGCGATCGGCGCGTGCCACCCGTTCGGCGATCGCCGCCCGGTGGTGCGACAAGGTCCGATCTTCAGCCCGAACGGCGAGCCGCTGAGCGGCGGCCCGCTCGGTGATCCGAGCTGCAAGGATGCCATGCAGAAATGGCTCGCCCGCGTCGACGCCAACCATGACGGCACCATCGAGGTGTCGGAGTTCATGGCCGATGCGCGCCGCCAGTTCTCTGCCATGGACCTCGATAAATCAGGCGTGCTGACGCCCGACATCCTGGCGCGATACCGCGCGCCCTATGCATCGGCGCGTGGCGATGAATTCGCATCGGATGGCGAGGAACGTCGCCAT
>DATJLY010000002.1:0-14106 GCA_035509095.1 Allostellaceae bacterium
CATCGGCAAGAGATGTTGCGCGTCGGCGCCAAGATCAAGCGGGCCGCGGCACGTGACCGCGGCCCGCTTCCGGTCGGTGAACGTCGAGGCGCGCTATGTCGCCAGCACGCCCATGATGTCGCTTTCCTTCATGATCATCAGCTCCTGGCCGTCGATCTTGACCTCGGTGCCGGACCATTTGCCGAACAGCACCCGGTCGCCGACCTTGACGTCGAGCGGATGGACCTTGCCGTCCTCGCCGCGCGCGCCGCTGCCGACCGCGACGATTTCGCCTTCTTGCGGCTTCTCCTTGGCGGTGTCGGGGATGATGATGCCGCCGGCCGTCTTCGCCTCCTCTTCGACGCGCTTCACCGCCACGCGATCCTGCAAGGGACGAAAGTTCATCTTGTGCCTCCTGGGACGTGTCCGAGGGGCGGTGTTATCACTCTCGCCGGGCAAGTGCCAAGGGGAATGTTCAGGCGGCTCATGCCGCCGCGGCGCGGCGCTTCTGGACAAGACGCAGGAACCGCTCGGCCTCGGACTGGCCGGCGACGACCTCGAGAATGTGGATCGTGGCATAGGCGGCGGCGGGGTCGCCGTCGAGCGCCTTCTCGATGCTTTGGCGCAGGCGATCCTGGATCGCCGCCACCGTCGTGTTGGCGCGCGCTTCGAGCCCCACATGCTTTGCAAGGCGGCGCGTCTTGGCGAGCGCGCGCGCGTGCGCTTCCGCCGCTTCGAGTTGCGATTGCTCCATCGCGGCGCCGGCTGCGGGCAGCGCCGCCTCGATCGCCGCGGCCGCGGGGTCGATCACGTGGCGGTCGAGAACCGTCTTGATCACCTCGGCGACGTGGCGGGTCCCGCTATCGAGCTCCGCCTTCATCGACCCTTTCAGGTTGTTCTGCGCATCGGACAAGACGCGGAACAGCCGATCGGCGTCGCGCGCGGCGTCTTCGGGGGCGATGGTGCGGACCTCCTTGAGCTCGTCGGCGCGCTTCGTCACTTCGTCGATGACATAGGCGCCCAAGAGCTTCGCCGCGGCCGCCGGCAGCGGTATTTCCGCGCGCTGCATCATCTGGAACAGCTCGGCCGGGCTTTCGAGCCGCGAGGCGATCGCCAGGATGTAGCCTTCGACGGACTGTCCCCGCGCGCGAAGGCCCTCGACGGATGCCTTGACCTCCGTCACCACGGCGGGGTTGTCGGCCAGATTGCCGAGCGGCTTGCGCGGCAGGGCTTGCTTGAACGACTCGACCTCGCTCGCTGCGGCGAGCACGGTGCCGATCATCGCGACCGCCTCGGGCAGACGCGATTCCTTGCCGGCCGTGATGATCGCATCGGCGCCCATCCGCCAAAGCTGCTTCGCGATCGGAATGCGGCTCCTGGGATCGCCGGTGGCGGGCGTCTCGGCAAGCTCGGCGGCAAGCTGCGTCAGCTCTTCCGGCAGGCGCTCTTCGAGGAGGGTCCAGCACGGCGCGATCGTGGTACGCGGGATCGCCGGCGAGCCGGTCCGGAACAGCTCGGCCACGAACAGGTCCTCGACCGGCTGGAACAACAGGCGCTTCAGCGTCGGCCTGCGGCGGGGCTGAAGCTGGCGAAGGCGCGGGCGTATCGTCTCGAAAAGCTGCGTCACCTCCGGTCGATCCGCGATCGGCGCGAGCACGTCGAGGGCGGCGACGAACTTGTTGTCCGGCAGCTCCAGGATCTTGTTGAGAAGGCCCGAATCGAGCGACAGGGCCTCAGCGCTCTTATCGCTCATAAAGCTCTCGCCTTCACGCATTCCATGCGATGGATCATCTCGGCATCCACCTCGCCCGTGGACCAATCGCGATTGAGCCGCACCCAGCGGCGGCTTTTCTCGATGATGCCGTTGCCGGCGTCGCGCTGCGCGAGGTCGAGCTCGTTGGCGGGGATGAGCGGCAGCACCGGCGCCATCTGCTCGGCCGCGATGATCCGCTCATTGTCGTCCTTGCAGGATTCCCACCACTGCACGACCGTATCCCACCCGTCGAGCAGCCAGATGAGCCGGCTCGACAGGCGCTCCGCTTCGACCTTGGATTTCTGCCACGCCGAGACGAGGGCATAAGGCGACCTCATCACGTCATTGAAGCTCTTCAAGAGACCCGCGCTGGTCGCGAGCGTCAGGTCCGCGACCTCGGACGAGAACAGCGCTCGCTCGCCCGCTTCGTTGACCTGATCGGACCCCCACGTGCGAAGCGCGTCGCGGAACTGCGTCAGCGAGCGTATCTGCACGCGCAGCCGCCCTTCCGACGGGTTCCACTCGGCGCCGACCGGATAGGTCATGCGCGTGAGCTCGGTGATGCGCTGGTCGAGCGCGTCGGCGGCCATGTCGAGCTGGGTCGACACGCGGGTCAGCGCCTTGCGCACATATTCCTGGCGGTCGATCGACGCGATCTCGCGCAGGTCGATCGCCGATCCCTTGTTGGTCTCTTCGAGCAGACGAAGGATCACGATGACCTGGTGGAGCGCCTTCGCTTCCTCGTCCTCGGTGACGGCCTTCTTGGCCGCCGCGGCCACTTCGGCCCCGGCCATTCCGGTGCACGCGATCGAGAGCGCCGCGAGCCTCATCTCGTGCGGCGTCGACACCCGATTCTCGGTGACGTGCTCGAACAGCATCTTGTCGTGCAGCGTCGGCTCGACGAGGTCGCACACGGCCTTCCAGGCCATGATGTAGTTGCCTTCGACGCCTGCGAAATGCGGAATGCTGAGCTCGAGCTGATCCCGGTAATTCTTGCGGACCCGCGCATGGGCCAGAATCGGCGTGGTGAACGGAACCGCGATGCCTCGCTCCTCGAAGGTCGAGGGCAGATACTGCCGACTTCCTTGCAATTTGGGCGAGACGCGCGAAACGGCGGCCATCGATACCCCTCGACACATACATGCCCGATCATCGGTTACCGAGCGTTGCGACTCGGTAAAAATTTGGTGCCGGGCACTAATTTTCGGGGTGAAAGTCTGGTCCGCTCTCGGGGACGTGGTGGGCGCGGTAAGGATTGAACTTACGACCCCCGCGGTGTGAACACGGTGCTCTCCCACTGAGCTACGCGCCCGCCGCCGCGGGTTTAGGGCGGAGCGGGTTTTGCTGTCAAGCGCGGGCGGATTGGAATAAAGTCGCCCATCCCCGCAAAATCGTTCATACTTCTGGCATGACCGAAACTACATTTGCTGCCATCGTCCTCGCCGCCGGCAAGGGTACGAGGATGCGATCCGCCCTGCCCAAGGTGCTGCACGCGATCGCGAACCGGCCGATGATCGGGCATGTGCTGGGCGCGCTTGCCCCGCTGCAACCCGCGCGGACGGTCGTCGTGGTGGCACCCGGCATGGACGCGGTGTCGGAACTCGTGGCCCCAGCCGAAAGCGCCGTGCAGGCCGAGCAGAAGGGAACGGCGGATGCGGTCGCGGCCGCGCGCCAGCAGCTCGATGGCTTCGCCGGCGACGTGCTCGTGCTTTACGGCGATGCGCCGCTTGTCACGCCGGCGACGCTTCAGGCGCTGCTCGAGGCGCGCCGGCGGGCGCCCCGGCCGGTCGCTGTGGTGGTGGGGATGCGGCCGCCCGATCCCGGCCCTTATGGCCGCCTCGTCGCGGGTCCCGATGGCGCACTCGAGGCGATTGTCGAAGCGCTCGATTGCACCCCCGATCAGCGTGCCATCGGCCTCTGCAATTCGGGGCTGATGGCGGTCGACGCGACGCATCTTTTCCCGCTGCTCGACCGGATCGGCACCGAGAACGCCAAGGGCGAGCGCTATCTCACCGATCTCGTCGCGGTGGCGCGGCGCGAGGGTCTTTCCTGCCGCTATGTGGAGGCGCCGGCCGATGAGCTTCTGGGCGTCAACAGCCGCGCCGAGCTCGCCGCGGCCGAAGCGGTGATGCAGGCGCGCCTGCGGCGCCAGGCGATGGAGGACGGCGTCACGTTCGTCGCGCCCGAGACCGTGTTCCTCAGCGCCGACACGAAGATCGGACGCGACACCATCATCGGCCCCTTTGTCGTATTCGGCCCCGAGGTGGAAATCGGCGAAGGGGTTCAGGTGCCGGCGTTCTGTCACCTTGCCGGAGCGCGGATCGGCGACCGGTCGATCATCGGCCCCTTCGCTCGGTTGCGGCCGGGCGCGGCGCTCGCACCCGATGTCCATATCGGCAATTTCGTCGAGGTGAAGAATTCGCGCCTCGAGAGCGGCGTGAAGGCGAACCACCTCGCCTATATCGGCGACAGCAATGTGGGCGCCGAGACGAATGTCGGCGCGGGCGCCATCACGTGCAACTATGACGGCGTCGAGAAATTCCGCACCGAGATCGGCAAGTCCGTGTTCGTCGGCACCAACGTCTCGATGGTGGCGCCGCTCAATGTGGGCGACGGCGCCATTCTCGCCGCCGGCAGCGTCATCACCGGCGACGTGCCCGCCGACGCGATGGCGATCGGGCGCGGCCAGCAGGTGACGAAGCCCGGCCGGGCCAAGGAGTGGCGCGCGCGCCGGCGGCAGGCGCGACATCGCGGGAAAAACTGATGTGCGGCATCGTCGGCATCGTCGGCCGTCAAGCGGTCGCGCCGCTTCTCGTCGAGGGGCTGCGGCGGCTCGAATATCGGGGCTATGATTCGGCGGGCGTGGCGACGCTCGTCGATGGCCGCATCGAGCGGCGCCGCGCCGAAGGCAAGCTGGTTCAGCTCGAGAAACGCCTGGCGCGCGAGCCGGTCGAGGGCCGCATCGGTATCGGCCACACGCGCTGGGCGACACACGGCGTCCCGAGCGAGCGCAACGCCCATCCCATTGCGACGGAAAAGGTCGCGGTCGTCCATAACGGCATCATCGAGAATTTTCAGACGCTGAAGACCGAGCTCGAGGCGGCGGGCTATCGGTTCGAGACGCAGACCGACACCGAGGCGGTGGCGATGCTTCTCACGCGCCTCATCGATGCCGGCGCCAGCCCGCGTGACGCGGTGGCAAAGGCGCTGCATCGGCTCGAGGGCGCCTTCGCGTTGGTGATGCTGTTCGCGGGCAAGCCCGATCTCCTCATTTGCGCGCGCCGCGGCAGCCCGCTCGCGATCGGCTATGGCGACGGCGAGATGTATGTGGGCTCGGACGCGCTGGCGCTGGCGCCGCTGACGCGCCGGCTCGTCTATCTGGAAGAGGGCGACTGGGCCGAGGTGACGGGGGCCGGCGCCATCATCCATGATGCGTCGGGCGCCACGGTCGAGCGGGCGATCCGCGAGACCGAGACGTCCAGTGCGACGATCGGCAAGGGCAACCACCGCCACTATATGCAGAAGGAGATTTTCGAGCAGCCGACCGTGATCGGCGACACGCTCTTGAGCCATTTCAATCCGGCGACCCGCAGCGTGCATCTGCCGGATCTGCCGTTCGATCTCGCGTCGGTGAGCCGGACCACGATCATCGCTTGCGGCACTTCCTATCATGCGGCGCTGGTCGCGAAATACTGGCTCGAGCAGATCGCGCGCATCCCGTGCGAGGTCGATATCGCGTCGGAATTCCGCTATCGCGCCGCCGACATGCCGGAACGCGGGCTTGCCGTGTTCATCTCGCAGTCGGGCGAGACCGCGGACACGCTGGCCGCGCTGCGCTACGCCAAGACGCAGGGACAGCGTCTGCTGGCGGTGGTCAATCAGCCGGAAAGCTCGATCGCGCGCGAGGCGGACGCCGTGCTCGCGACCCATGCCGGACCCGAGATCGGCGTCGCCTCGACCAAGGCCTTCACCACGCAGCTCCTGGTGCTTGCGTGCCTTACCATCGCGATCGCGCGGGCGCGCGGCCGTATCGACCACGCGCGCGAAGCGGCGCTGTCCGCCGCGCTGACCGAGGTGCCGGCGCGGGCGAGCGAGGTGCTGAACCATGATTCGCGCATCCTCCAGATCGCGCAGGATTTGTCGCCCGCGCGCGACGTGCTTTATCTCGGGCGCGGCACCGCCTATCCGCTGGCGCTCGAGGGCGCGCTGAAGCTCAAGGAGATTTCCTACATCCACGCCGAAGGCTATGCCGCGGGCGAGATGAAGCACGGGCCGATCGCGCTCGTCGACGAGGGCGTGCCGATCGTGGTGCTGGCTCCGAGCGACGGCCTCTTCGAGAAGACGCTCTCGAACGTGCAAGAGGTGCTGGCGCGCGGCGGCAAGGTGACGCTGATCTCCGATCGCGACGGCATCGCGCGCGTCAAGGGACAACTCGCGCACGCGATCGAGGTGCCGTCCTGCGATCCCTTCGTCGTGCCGCTTCTCTATGCGATCCCGATCCAGCTTTTGGCCTATCACATCGCCGTGCTGAAAGGCACCGACGTCGATCAGCCGCGGAACCTCGCCAAAAGCGTCACGGTGGAATAGCGGTCAGGGCCGCTTCGCCTCGGGCTCGGGCGGCGGCAGGCGCGAGCGCAGCGGCAGTTCCTTCATCAGCAACGCGCACAGCGCCGCGGCGGCACAGATCACGCCGCCGGTCGCGTAAAGATAGCGGAACGAGTGCGTGAAGCCGGCGATGACGGCGGTGCGCAGCGCGTCGGGCAGCGCCGCGATCATCGCGGGCCCGCCATGGAGCAGCCCGGCCGGGCTGACGGCGCCGCGGCCCGCATCGGTCAACCCTGCCAGCAAAAGCGCGCCCATGAGCGCGACGCCGAACGACCCGCCCATCGAGCGGTAGAACGAGGTGAGCGATGTCGCCGTCCCCATGTCGCGCCGCTCCACGGCGTTCTGCACCGCGATCGTGACGGCGGGCCCCATCGGGCCGATGCCGATCCCCATCAGCGCCATCGCCGTGCCGTAGATGAAGGCGGGCGTCGTGCGGTTCACCAGGATGAAGAAGAAGAACGCAAGCGCCGCGAGCGCGAAGCCGCCCAGCGGAAACGGCTTGTACCGGCCGGTATAGCGGACGAGCCGGCCGGTCGCCGTCGCGCCCGCGGTGATGCCGATCATGTAGGGCAGGATCAGCAGGCCGGAATTGCTGGCCGAAGCGCCGATCACGACCTGAAGGAACAGCGGCAGGTAGATGGTGGCGCCGACCGCCGCCGCGCCCGAGAGAAAGGCGATCGCGTTGCCGAGCACGACGACATTGTGGCGGAAGAGCCGCGGCGGCAGCAGCGGATCGTCCGCGTGCAGCTCTTGCAGCACCAGGAACGCGATCAGGATCACGGCCAACGCGACGAGACCCACGATCACGGGCGAGGTCCATGGAAGCGTGCTGCCGGCCCACGTCGTCACCAGAAGAAGCGCCACGATCGCCGGCACCAGGAGCGCCGCGCCCAGGAAATCGATCGGCTTGGTCCGACCCGGCCGCGGCAGCCGCTTCAGCGCCGCGCCGCAGATCAGAAGCGCCGCCGCGCCGATCGGCAGGTTGATCCAGAACACCCACCGCCAGCTCAGCGCATCGACGAGGATGCCGCCCAACAACGGGCCGCCCACCGTCGCGGTCGACCACACCGACGTGAAATAGGCCTGATAGCGCCCGCGCTCGCGCGGCGGAACGATGTCGGCGATGATAGTCATCGCGAGCGAGATAAGGCCGCCGCCGCCCAGCCCCTGGACGGCGCGACCGGCGATCAGCATCGTCATGTTCTGCGCCGCGCCGCACACGATCGAGCCGGTGAGGAAAATGGCGATCGCCGCGCGGAACAGCGCGCTGCGGCCATAGATGTCGCTGAGCTTGCCATAAATGGGGGTCGACGCGGTCGAGGTCAAAAGATAGGCCGACACGGTCCACGACATGAGCTCCATGCCGTGCAGCTCGCCCACCATCGCCGGCAGCGCGGTCGAGACGATCGTCTGGTCGAGCGCGCCGAGAAACATGCCGGCCACGGTGCCGCTGATCATGAACAGGATTTCACGGTGCGTGAAGGATTGGGCGGGCGCCGCGCCGGCATGAGGCGGCGGTCCGCCGGCGCTTTCCCGCGGCGGCGCGATGGTCGTGACGCCATCGCGCTCGCGCGAGCCGGCGCTCTCGGTTGGTGAATCCGACATGTGGGTCAAATCATACCCGAACGGCTGGCGCGCCGCGGCGGATTCGTTAGACTGGTTGGCCGGACTTGAGCAAGGCAGCCCTCGGGAGGACGCATGGCGGGCGACACGCATTGGGTCGGCACCTGGGCGACGAGCCCTGTCGTCACCGAAGGGCTTGCCTTCGACAACCAGACGCTACGGATCATCGCCCGCGTCAGCATCGGCGGGACCCGCGTCCGGGTCCGAGTGTCGAACGCCTGCGGCCTTGGCAAGCTGACCATCGGCGGGGCGCGCATCGGCCTGCGCGAGCGCGATGCGCGGATCGTGCCTGGCTCGGATCGTGCGCTCACGTTCGGCGGGCTTCCCTCGGTGACGATCCCGGTCGGCGCGCTCGCGGTGAGCGATCCGGTCGCGCTCGACCTGCCGGACCTCGCCGATGTCGCGGTGAGCCTCCATGTGCCGGGCAAGATAGCCGAGTCCTTGCCGATCACCGGCCACGGCAACGCGCGTCAAAGCAACTATGTCTCGCCGCCGGGCGATCACACCAAGGCCGCGGACATGCCCGTCGCGCAGGTGACCGAGAACTGGTACTTCCTGACCGGCATCGATGTTCTCGCGCCGCGCGAGGTCGGCTGCATCGTCGCGTTCGGCGATTCGCTGACCGATGGCAATCTCTCGACGCCCGACACGAACGCGCGCTGGCCGGATCAGCTCGCCCGCCGCATCGTCGCTCGCGGCGCCGGCAGGCGCATGAGCGTCGTCAACCACGGGATCGGCGGCAATCGCATCCTCCACGATATGCGAGGCGACAGCGGTCTCCGGCGCTTCGACCGCGACGTGCTGGCCCAGGTGGGAGCGAGCCACGTCATCGTGTTCCTCGGCACCAACGATTTGCGCAACCGCAACGCCAAGCCCGAGGAAGAGGTGACGGCCGCCGACATGATCGCGGGCCTGCAGCAGATCGCCGCGCGCGGACAGGCGGCGGGCCTCAAGATCTATGGCTGCACCCTGTTGCCCTATGAGAACGAGACGTTCCTGCCCGGCGCCTGGACGCCCAAGCGCGACGCCTATCGCAACGAGGTCAATGCCTGGATCCGCGACCGCGGCGCCTTCGACACGGTGATCGACTTCGACAAGACCCTGCGCGATCCCGCGCATCCGGCGCGCATGCTGCCGCCCTATGATTGCGGCGACCATCTCCACCCGGGCGATCTTGGCTACAAGACGCTGGGCGATTCGATCCCGTTGTCCCTGTTCGATTGAGGAGGCGGCTCATGTATCTCAAGAATTGCTGGTACGTGGCGGCGTGGGACCGGGAAGTGGGCGAAGCGCCCTTTGCGCGCACCCTATGCGGCGTGCCGGTCGTGCTCTATCGCGGCAAGAGCGGCACCGTGGCCGCGCTCGAGGACAGATGCTGCCATCGCAACCTGCCGCTTTCGATGGGCACGATCGAGGGCGAGGACCTCCGCTGCGGCTATCACGGGCTTCGCTATGACGCCTCGGGCCAATGCGTCGAAGTGCCCGGGCAGCGTCAGATCCCGCCGGGGGCGCGCGTCAAGAGCTTCCCCGTGATCAAGCGCTGGAAGATGCTGTGGATCTGGATGGGCGATCCCGCCAAGGTCGACGAGAGCCTGTTGCCGCATTGGGAGGTGTTCGACGACCCGCGCAACGTCAACGCCCTCGGCAATGACGAGAAGCCGCTTCACATGCGCTGCAACTGGCAGCTCAACAACGACAACCTGCTTGATCTGTCGCATGTCTTCTATGTCCACAAGAACACGCTGGGCGGCGGCGGCGCCGACCTGCCGATCCGGACCGAGCGCTCGCAGCGCGGCGTGCGCATGTCGCGCTGGATCGGCGGCACCGTGCCGACGCCGCTTTTTGCGCAGTATCTCGGGATGAAGGGCGGCACGGTCGATCGCTGGCAGGTCTCGGACCTCGAAACGCCGACCCATTGCCTCGTCGATGCGGGCTTCGCGCCGACGGATGCGGGCCTCGCGCCGGACGATCTCGACGGCCGCAGCCGCTATCCGCGCCTGCGTGCCTTCATCACCGCGACGCCCGAGACGCCGTCGACGAGCTTCATGTTCTATCTTCAGGCGCGCAACTTCGCGAAGGAGAATGTCGACTTCAACAACCGCGTGGTCGCCGATTTCCGCCGCGTGTTCCACGAAGACATCGCCGTCATGGAAGCGCAGCAGCGCGTCAACGATGCGATGCCCGACGCGCCCACCGTCGACGTCAATGTCGATGCGCCGCCGCTGGCGATGCGGCGGCTCCTCAACGACCTCTTGGCTGCGGAGGCGGGGGCCTGACCGCCATGGGCGGGTGCGACATCCTCATCCGCGGGGGTGAGGTGATCGACGGCACCGGCGGCGAGCCGGTGCGCGCGGATGTCGCGATCCTCGGCGACCGCATCGCCGCGATCGGGCCTGCGGCCTCGGGCGCGGACGCGAAGCTCACCATCGATGCGGGCGGGCTCGTCGTGACGCCGGGCTTCATCGACATCAAGACCCATTCCGACTTCACGCTGCCGCTCAATCCGCTGGCCGAGAGCAAGATCCGGCAGGGCGTGACGACCGAGGTGATCGGTCATTGCGGTTTCTCGGTCGCGCCCGCGCTTCCGGGCAAGGTGGCGATGCTGCGCGACTATCTCTCGCCGAGCGCGCCTTGGCTCGAGTTCCGCGAGACGAGCTTTGAGGATTATCTCGGCACCTTTCCGGCGACCTCGACCAATGTATGCACGCTCGTCGGCCACAACACGTTGCGGCTCATGGTGATGGGAATGGCGCCGCGCCCGGCCGAACGTGCCGAGATCGACGCCATGGCCGCGCTTCTCGAAGAGGCGCTGGCCGCGGGTGCGTTGGGCCTTTCCACCGGGCTCTTCACGCCGCCTGGATCTTATGCCGAGACGGGCGAGATCGTGGCGCTGGCCCATGTGTTGGCGCGGCACGGCGCGGGCTATTTCACGCATCTGCGCGATGAGGCAAACCGCGTCTTCGCGGCGCTCGACGAGGCGGTGGCGGTGGGCGAGGCCGCGGGCGTCCATGTCCAGGTCGTGCATGCGAAGCTGTCGGGTCTCGACAATTGGGGCCGCGCCGGCGACTTCATCGCCGCGATCGAAGCGGCGCGGGCGCGAGGCGTCCGCATCGATTGCGACCAGTATCCTTATACGGCGGCGAGCAATCCCTTGAAGAACCTGCTGCCGCCTTGGGTGCAGTCGGACCGGCTCGACGAGATGACGGCGCGGCTTGCCGATGCCGATGTGCGGACCCGCATCCGCGCCGAGATCGCGTCGAACGGCCTCAACAATTTCGGCCGCATCCCCGATTGGAACGCGATCCGCATCTCGGTGAGCCCGCACAAATCAGGCTATGCCGGCCGCACGATCGCCGAGATCGCGCGCGAGACCCGGGCCGAGCCCATCGATTGCCTGTGCGACTATCTCATTGCCGATCGCTGCGCCACGCGGGTGCTGGTGAGCTCGATCGGCGAAGAGGACGTGAAGACCTTCGTGCGCTCGCCTCATGTCTGCGTCGGCTCCGACGGCAATTGCGTGGCGCCTTATGGCGTCACCAGCCAGGGCCGGCCGCATCCGCGCTTTTACGGCACGTTCCCGCGCATCATCGGCCGCTACGTGCGCGATCAGCACCTGCTGCCGCTGGAAGCCGCGATCGCCAAGATGACCGGCGCGCCGTCGCGCGCGCTGGGTCTTGAGCAGCGGGGTCTCTTGCGCGAAGGATGGTTCGCCGACATAGCGATCTTCGATCCCCAAGATTTCACGGAAGCGGCGACCTATGAGGATCCACACCGTTATCCGTCGGGCGGCGCGACGAGCGTCATCGTCAACGGCGCCGTGACGGTCAAGCGCGCCACCCATACGGGCGCCCGCAAGGGCCGCTTGTTACGGCGTCCTAACCAATCGTGAGCAAGGATGGCGGCCGTCCGAGCGATCACCGAGGATAAAATTCGGAGAGCGCGACGAATTGTCCAGGCCTCGGCGCATCTTGTCGGCGGTATGGGCACAAGCGTAATTTGATCGGAATTTGACATGTCAGGAACGGAACGAGATCAGCGGGTCCTCTTGCGTCGGCGCGAGTTGTTGCTGGCGACGGGCGTGACCCTTCTTCTCGCAAGTAAGGCGGCGGCGCTTCCCATGGGGCCGCGCCGTCTTGCGCTCAAGAACGCGCATACGGGCGAGACCTTCAACGGCACCTATAGCGATGGGGCAGGGTTGTTGCCGAGCGCCGCGTCCGATCTCGCCGTGTTTCTGCGAGACTTCCATGTCGACAAGCAAGGCCCGGTCGATGTCGCGATGCTGGACTTCCTCGCCGATGTGATGGCAGCAACGGATCAGAAGGTCGCGACGGTGCTCTCGGCCTATCGGACGCGCGAGACCAACGAGCGGCTGCGTGCCACGACCTTCGGCGTGGCCGAACAGAGTCAGCACATCTATGGCCGCGCGATCGACGTCACGTTCGACCGCGATCTCGGCGGCGCCGAGCAAGCGGCGCTCGGCATGAGATATGGCGGCGTCGGTTGGTATCCGCGCTCGCATTTCGTTCATCTCGACAGCGGCCCGGTGCGAAGCTGGGAGCTCGGCGGTGCCACTTATGCCAGTCTGCTGGGACCACCGCCGGCCCACCATGTCTTGACCGAGCGCGAAAGGCTGGCGCGCCTCCACGCGCTTGCGCATCAGGAGTGGCTCGAGCGGCACCGTCGCTTGTAGCTCTATTTCGCGGCGAGGAAGGACAGATCGAGAAGATCGGCCGCCGTCACGGTCTTGCCGAGCCGGCCTTGGTCCTTCCAGAACGCGATCTGGCGCGCGATATCCGCGACATCGGGAGCGGCGCCCGGATCGCAATAGGTCTTGGTCGCTTCCAGCGTGCCCGGCGCGAGGCGAAGGTCGCTCGCCAGCCGCGACAGCTCTTCGTCGTGATGCGGACCCGGGATGAAGTCGCCGCCATCGTCATAGCTGAGGAAGTTCTGCTCGTATTCGGCGGTTGCGCGCTGATAGGCATGGATGAAGCGCGCGAGCGCGGCGCGCCTTGCCGCGATCGTCGTCGCGCTGGCGAAGAGGACCCCCTCTTGCCATTGCGCATAATCGCTGAGGCGCAGAATCGCGTCGCCTTTCTGCACCAACCGAAGCGCGTCGGAAAGAGAGAGGAGCGCCGCGTCGATCGTGCCGCGGGAAAGCGCCGACACCGCGTCTGCGGGAGTCTTCAACGGCACGGTCTTGATCGCGCTGGCATCGAGCTTGAACCGCGCCGCGACATCGAACAGCGCATAGCGGCCGACC
This sequence comes from Allostellaceae bacterium, assembly GCA_035509095.1. GTDB lineage: Bacteria > Pseudomonadota > Alphaproteobacteria > ATCC43930 > CGMCC-115725 > DATJLY01. The sequence goes on from DATJLY010000002.1 coordinate 13,221, forward strand.
GGATCATCGCCGACGATGCCAAGCCGCGCGCCGACGATCCCCTTGAGCCCGGTAAACCCGGCCTGATAGGCCTTTGCGCCGATCAGCAGCACATCGATCGGGAACCGCGTCTCATCGCTCGATCGCGCCGCGATGATCTTGAGGTCATGAGCCGCCGCAAAGCGGTAGAACGCGGCCGAGAGGGACGACGTGCCGATATCGGCTTTGCCCGACCGCACCGCCGCCATCACGGCCTCATCATTCGGCTCGAAGCCGAGCTTCGGTTCGAGGCCTTGATCCGCGACGAAATTCTGCTCGATCGCGAGGAGGAGAGGCGCCGCGCTTGCCGAGCGGGTGGTCGCGATGCGAAGCGGCTCGGCGAGCGCCGATCCCGCCGCGCCGACAAGGGCGAGGAACAATGAAGCGGCGATTGCCGCGCGCCGGACTCTTTGCATCGGAAAAAGGGGAAGGCGGCCCGTCGCGGGGGCCGCCTTCCGACTCGTCAGGCGATCATAGCTGATGCAGAAAGCCGCCGCCGTGGCAAACCTTGGCGGCGCCCGCATCCTTCGCCGGATTGTGCCAGCGCTGATCGTCGGCATAGAAGACCATCGGCCGCGCGAAATCGTCGGGGTCGACCATCCACCGCAATTCCGGCTTGTAGACGACGCCGCCATCCGGGATTTCGGCGCTGCCTTCCGCGGCCTGCTGGGTGAGGTAGAGCGACTTCTTGCTTTGCAGCGACGAGCTGACGAGCTGCACGTCGGTCATGTGCAGCGGGACGAAGATTTGCGGCCGCACATGCTGCATATAAAGGATCGGATCGCGGATCCCGTTCGTCGTCAGGCCCAAGGTCGCGACCGAGCCGAACTCCACGTCGGTCGGCGACAGCGAATCCATGATCTGGAAC
>DATJLY010000003.1:0-6696 GCA_035509095.1 Allostellaceae bacterium
GATCACCCCGGCGCCGGCGCTGCCGACCGAGGCGGCGATCGCGGTCACCGGCAGGCCGTCGATCTGCAAGGAGCCCGATCCGCCGCTCAACGACGATATGACGATGGTGCCTTGCGCGACGACCAGCGCGCCGATCTGAAACCAGACTCCCACCTGCGACGAATAGGTCACGGTGGGATTGGCGACCGTGCCCTGAAGCCCCGGCGTCCATGTCCCGCCAAAGGGCGTCACGCAATTGCCGCCGATCGTCGCGCCATCGCCGAGCACCAGCGCCTTGCGCGTCACGTCGTAGATCGGCTCGCCCTGCGCCGGCGTGATGCCATCGATGTTCGCCGTCGTGTCGCGGCGAAGCTGAAGCTGCGTCGTGGTCATGGCGCAGCGCCCGTCACAGCCGGATCGTCGTGAAGCTGCACTTCTTGAGCTCCCAGAAGAGATACATGAAGTTCGAGAATTCGAGAGAGTCCTCGTCGAACCGGCAGAGCCAGAAATAGGTGCCGGTCCAGCTCAACGCGGCGCCCGCGGCGGGCGCCGGCGAAATCGTGACGGCGCCGCCCGACCCGAGGGCGTAGCTCGCCAGCACGCCGCCCGCGTAGACCTGCAGCACCGAGCAGAAACCATCATCGATCGCGGCCGAAGGCGCCGAGGTGGCGTTGCCATAGTCGAGATCGAGTGACGGCGCGGCGGTACAATTGCCGTAATCGAGCGCGATGTCGGGGCTCGACGGTCCCTCGATCGGATCGAGCACCGGTTCGGCAAAGCCGCCCAGCGCACGCACGAGCTGAAACTGCGTGGTGTCGCCATCGCTCGTGCCGAACGGCTGAAAGGTCGCCGAGTTGTCGTTCGGGTCCTCGAACTGGAACACGCCGCCCGGCGTGAACATCACGCTGTTCCAAAAACCCTGGAGAAGCTGCCACTCGGCATCGGTCTCGGCCGCGCGCAGCAGCGAGAACGACACCTCGTACTTGTATAGCGGCGCGGTCCAGAGCGGCTGGAGCGTCTCTCGCCCCGAGATCGCCTTCTGGCGCAGCGACGAGGCAAGCGGCGACCGCTTCACCGGATATTCCATCCCGGGAAGCGTCGGAAAGACCGGCAGAATCATCAGCCGAGTCCGCCGGTCGATGGATTGCTGGCGATGTATTTCGAGATCGTGCTGGCGAGCGTGCGGGCATTGGCGTTGGCCCATTGCGCGACGCCCGCCGCATCCATCGCCTGCACGCTGACATTGAGCGTGAAGCCGGCACTACCGGCGGCACCGGCAGGCGCCGCGCCGGCAAACGGAGGAACCGCGGCGCCGGCCCGCGCCATTGCCGCCGTTTCCGCCGGCAGGATCATCTCGCCCGCGTGCACCATCGCGATCATGTCGCGCGGGATCGACCACGCGCCGGCCTGGAACATCGCGAGCGATCCGACGATGTCGGCGCCGGCATCTTCCGCGCCACCCCCGGCGCCGCCGGCAAACAGCCCGCCGAGCATGTTGAGAATGCCGCCGCCCAGGATGCCGCCACCGCCCGAAACGGCGCCGCCGCCAACGCCCAGACCCGACTCGATCCATGACGTCGCCATCTTCATCGCCATGTCGGCGAACGAGACCTCGAGATCGACGAAGACGCGCTTCATCGCCTCTTGCCAGGTCTCGGTGCCCAACAGCACGCCCTTGAGCGCGCCGTCGACGTCACGCTCGATGCCGTTCATGGCGGTTTGCCAGCCGGAACCCGCCTGCCTCGGCGCATTTTCCATTGCGGTGCCGGCGAGCGTGAATTGTTCGCCGATCGCCGCCGCAGGCGCGCTCAGCGATTGGAGCTGGTCGCGCACCTCGCCGACGCCCGACACGAGCTCGTCGAACTCGGCGCCGAAGACGATGTCGACCCGATCGTCAGCCATGAGGATCAGCACTCCGATAGTTCAGACGGGTGGCTTTCCGGCGATCGCGATGCCGGAACCGGGATCGGCCGCCAACGTTTCGAGCTCGCGCCAAGGATCGCGCGACGGCCCGGCGCGCACGCCGAGCGCGACCGCGATCAACCGCAACAGGACGTGGGACGGCGGCGATTGCGCCCAGTGGCGGGCAAACGCCTTGAGCCGCGGCACGGTGAGCTGGCACTCGGCCTCGTCCCAGCTCCAGCCCGTCGCCTGGCACACATGGCAGATCAATGAATCGACGAAATCGTCGAAGCTTCCGCCGCCCCACGGGCTTCCCCCGGTTGAGCGGCCTCCCGCCGCTCGAAGCCCGCGACCTTGGCCAAGACCGGGATCGCCGCGAACAGCTCGCCGGGCCGGATTGGCAAATCGAGGAATTCCTCGCGCGCGAGATCGGGATAGTTCCGCGTCAAGGCCCAATAGAGCGCGTCGATAAGCCGCTCGATCCGTGCCTCGTCGAGATCCTCCGCGCGTTTCACGCCGCCAAGCGCGAGCATCGCCGGCACCACCTTGCGGAACTGACGCGGCGCCAGGTCGGCCATGATCCAGACGCGGCCGGCAAGCGTCACCGCGGTCCCCTCGTGCCCGGCGAACTTCCAGCCGCTCATCACGACACCTCGCCGAAGCTGTAAAGCCCGACATTGCCGGCGGCATTGGCGAAGCACGAAAAGCTCAGCTCGGGCATCATGAAATCCTCGAGCTTGAATGCCAGCGACAGCTTGTCGGCGACGCAGCTATAGAGCTGAAGATTGAGCGGAACGCCGTTGGTGCTGGTGTAGTACCAGACCTGGAACGTGGGCGTCGTGCCGAGCGCCGGGTTTCCGATCGCCAATTGCTGACCCGATCCGGCAACCGTGTAGGTATAAGTGACGAAGATCCCTTTGCCGTTGTCGCCGCTGTTGAAGCCGTAGACGCCGCCCGATTGCGAATACTGCCCCGCCGCCGGCGCACTTGGCACATAGGCGAGCGGCAGACCGGTCGCGGCATAGACGACACCCAGGTCCGACACGAAGGTCGCGTGATTGGCGACGGTATAGGCGGCCGACGCGATCGTGCCGCTTTCGGAAAGCGCGGTCGCCTGCTGACCCGAGGCAAGCGTCTGGCCGAAGAAGGCGCTGTTGAGCGCGATGCCGGAGATCAGCGCCGATTTCGCCTTCGCCGTGAACTTGGCGGTGCCGCGCGCGATGAACAGCGGGAACTGGCTCTGGCCATAGAGTTCCTTCTTGCTGAATTGCTGATCGAGCTGAAACTCGTTGGCCTTGCCGATATTGACCGGTGTTCCGTTCGCGAGATCGGTGCGCTGCACGAAGATCGCGCCGGGTCCGAAGACGGGCAGCATGCTTGCTCCTTTTCCCTTGGTTCAGGGCGTGACCAGAATCTCGATCGGGATGATCGCGACCGCCTGACCGCCGAGCGCGCCCTCGTCCGTCTCGATCGCGCCGGCTATCCAGCAATGCTTGACGAGGCCGCCAAGGCTTTGCGTCCCGGTCGCAAGATCGGCGCCGGCGGGCAATAGCGCCGCTTCGATCGCGTCGACGAGCGGATTGAGGATCGTCGCGGGCGGGGTCTCGTCGTCCGGCGCCTGGCAATAAAGATAGAGGTCGACCTCCGCCCGCCACACGGTCGGCGAGCCTTCTGCCTCCTTGGCCGTCTCGCGCTTTTGCACCTGAAACAAAGCGGGCTGTTCGGCCGGGGCAACCTCGGCCCAATGCCGGAGACGGCGGCTTGCGGTCGCAAACGCCGCCGCATCCGACAAAAGCGCAAAGAGCGCCGCGTAGATGGGCTCGCGCGTCATCCTGCGATCGCCGCCATCATCGCCTCGGTGACCGTGCCGCCGGCATCGGGCGCCACGCTCGCGAGCGCAGACCGCAGGAACGAGCGCTCGGGCATGTGCGAGCCCGGGTGGTTGACATACTTGGCGAAGACCAGACGATCGCCGACGGTGAAGGCAAGCGCGAACGCGTCGCGAGCCGCGATCAGATGCGCGCGCGTCGTGCCGCCATATTCGTGGATCGCGCCATAGGGCACGTCGCTTGCATCGAACCCCACCGAGACGGAGATTGCATCGCCGGCGGCCGTGGTGCGGCTCTCTTGCGCCGCGGCGAGACGACCCGACCGCCGCGCCAGAACGGCGCCGCCGAGATTGTCCTGCACGCGGCCCATGAGCGCGTCGCCGAGCGCCGCCATCACCGTGCCGAGCCGTTCGCGCGCCCGTGCGTCGACGCCGGCAAGACGCGGTCCCACCCGGTCGTTGAGCGTAAGCTTGATCATGTGATGGGGACCACGCGGCGATAAGGCTGCAAAGCCGAGGCGATGCTCGCGGTCATATCCCTCTGCACGAACGACACGACTTCGCCGGCCAGCGTCTTCGAGAGATCACCGATGCGCGCCCGCTCGTTGATCCGCAGCAGCGCGAGCTCGATGCAGGCCTGCTGCAAATCCTGGGGCGTGAAGGAATAGCTGATCAGGACCGCGGCGCCCGCATCGGCGGCCGCGAACTGATAGAAGCCGTCGGGCGCCGATGGCGGGACATATTGCCCCGCCATCGGCGTCGCTCCCTGGGCCAGCGCCATCAGCGCGCCGCCGGCCGCATTGGAAACGCCGCTGTCATTCGCCCAAAGCTGCGCCAGCGCCGAGGCCGGAAGCTGATAGGGCGCCGCGCCGGGCACGGCATGCGCCTCGCTCGCGACGAGATACCCCGCGACATAGGTGACGCCGATATTCTGAACCCCGCGGCGGAACGCATAGCCGCGCAGATCGAGCATGCCCGTCTCGGCCTCGAGCACCCATCCCGCCGACACCGCGTCGGGCGCCGCCGGGATGGCGCAGCCATCGATGGTGAGCGCGGCAAGCGACGTCACCGGCGCGTGGCGAAGCATGAGCGCGCGCCCGCCCGTGCCGTTGCGGGTCTCGACATAGGTCTGGGACACGAGCCGCCGCTGCAACAGGTGCTGGATGAAGCCGCTCGCCGCCGTGATGACGCGCGCGATCTGCGCGTCATCACTCGTGGTCGTGATCGGCGGCGAGCGCCATGCCTTGACGTTGGCAAGCGTCGTGAGATCGCCAGGCGCGCCCATGCGGTCCTATCCCTTCCTCGATGCCGGCACGGGCGGCGCCGGCGCCGCCTTGCGATAACCATGCGCGCGAAGCGGGGCTTCGGCCTCGTCCGGCACCGTGACGCGTCCGTCCCGGACGTCGTACTCGGTGCCGGCAAAGCCGACGCTCGAATGCCCGCGCGGCGCAGAGAGCGTCACCAACGGGAGCCCCCTAGCCGTTCGCGATGTTGGTGATCTGGCCGATCGAGAACGGCGCGTAGCATTGCAGCACTTCGTCCGCATAGACGCCGTATTCGTAGCGGCGCGACTGCCACGGCCAATCGATCATGAAATAGTCGCGCCGGGTTCGGATCTGGTTGACGTTCGGCACGTTCGAGAGCGAGTACGGCAGCACCTTGGTGTTGAACAGGATGGTGCCCGCCGGCAGGTTGGGATGGAGCCGAACCGGAATTTCGACCGCGCCCGACATCGCGAACCGGTTGAGATAGCTCCGCGCCAGCACCGCACCGACGAGCAGCCCGTCCTTCACGTCGCGCACGAAGCGCAGGTTGGTGGCGCCGCTGCCCGGCCCCTGGGCGATCTTCTTCGAGATGTTGAGCGCCTCTTGCGAGCTCACCCAGATCTCGGACGGCGTGAGGCGCCAATTGTCCCAGAAATATTTGAGCGCCGTGTCGATCTCGACGATGCCGCCTTCGCCGTCGGCGGTAAGCGGCGTGCCGGTGCCCGCGGTCCCGGTCGCCTGCGCCGCGTAATAGCCGTTGGCGCCCGACAACAGCGGCAAGGTGAGCAGCCCGTCGAACACAAGCGCGTTCGAGGAATTGTCGGCCGTGCCGAGCGAGGCCGCGGTCTGGGTTCCGCTCGCGGCTCCGGTGATGACGAGCGAGTTGACCGCGGCCGAGCTGCAATTGGTCTGGGACGCGGCGGGTGACGGCGTGAGCGCGCCCAGCACCTCCGATCCCGCCGGGCCCCAGAACCAGGCATAGCCCACGGCACCTTTCACCGGCGTCACCGACACGGCGAGGCTGCCGGTCGAGCCCGACGACACGGTCGCGGTCTGGTTCGCCGATTGCTTTGCGGCGCCGCCGCCGAACGTATCGGTCGAGCCGTCGGCGTTGGTGCGCGTGATCGATCCCTGGATGCCGCCCGAAACCGAGCCGTTGATGAACCCGTCGAGCGTCAAGGCGACGCAAATGACGGAATATGTCGCCGCCGCAAGCGCGCCGCCCGTGGTCGACGCGGTGACGGTCGGCGTCGGCGTCTGACCCAGCGGAAGCTGGCGGTTGCCGCCCAGAATGATCTGCTCCTCGGCGATCATCAGCGACCAGAGCAGCGTCGTTCCCGCGATCGACCGCACATCGTCGAACCCCATCGCGGCGTATTCGGCTTCCCAGTCGATGCTGGCCTCGAGACCGATGCCGCGATAAGAGGCGGTGAAGTCCTTGGTCTGCACCGCGATCACGCCGCCGCGATTGCCGACCGAGACGCCGGCGCGCACGCCCGACGTATTGATGCCGATCACGGCACGCCAATCGGCCTCGATGCCGCCTTTGCCGGAGACGCGCGGCATCTCGTTGCGCAAGGGCGTGATGACCGGCACCAGGAACTTCGCGCCGGCTTCGAGATCGTAGTAGGTGAGGCCGTCGGTCGGCGAAGTCGCTTGCGTGAAGGTGCTGGTCTTCGCAAGAAGACCGTCGAAGCCCGACAGCGCCGGATCATTCACCGG
>DATJLY010000004.1:0-6142 GCA_035509095.1 Allostellaceae bacterium
CAGTTCAGGAACTTTATTTCAGCCCGCTGAAGGGCGCTCACGGTGAGCGCCCTGTCGCGCTTCATGTCGATCCGACGGTCGGCATCCGCGGCGACCGCCGCTTTGCCATCAAGCGCAGGCCTGATCAGCCCGACAAATGGGCCCCCAAGGTTCATTTTCGCGTATGCATGAACACGCCTCGGATGGCGGCGCAAACCCCGCGTTTTCTCGAAGCGTCGGGCGCTCTCGATCCTCGGTGGATTGAAAGCGTGGCGTCCGTGCTGGGGGAGGATGAATTGGGAACCCTCGACACCCGGGGCGCGTACAATCTCGTCGATACCGATCCGTTCAAATATGGCCCAACCGTGTCGTTCCTCAATCTCGCCTCGGTGCGGGCGCTGCAAAATGAGACCGGCTGGGCGATCGAGCCCGAGCGCTTTCGCATGAATGTGTGGTACGACGACGGAGAGCCGTTCTCGGAGCTCGCATTCGCGGACCGCTTTCCCGGCACGCGGACCTTCTCGGTCGGGGCCCTGCGGCTCAGGGTCCAGGACGCGTGCGAGCGCTGTCAGGCGATCGAGGCAAACCCGCAAACCGGCGAGCGCGATCTCCCGCTGCTCGACGCGCTCGCGGCCCTCCTCAGGAAAAGGGGATACCCCGGCTCGCCTCATCGCGGCAGCTTTCACGTGATGGGGTTCTTGGGCACGCCGCTGACCGAGGCGATCATTGCCCGCGGCGAGGAAATCCGCTGGCTATGATGTCGCTTTCCATGTTCTGGCGGGCCCCCGGTGGATAGGCTCACGGCATTTGGCCTGGTCGCGGTCTCGGCGATGCTCGTGTGCTACGCGCTTGAGGCCCGGAGCCCGTGGTTCATCCTGGCCTTCGCGGGCTCGTGCGCGCTCGGATCCACCTATGGCTTCCTGCAAGGCGCCTGGCCGTTCGGGCTGGTCGAGGCGATCTGGGCGCTCGTCGCGTTCCGGCGATGGCGGCTTGCAGCCTTCGCCGAACCGGCACAGACTCCTCACGCACCGGAGGCACGAGGAGCGGGCGATGGCGGACGGCAAAAATCGGCAATGGATCCTTGAGAAGCGCCCGCAAGGCAATCTGACCGGCGCCGAGTTCCGGCTCGCCGAGACGCCGGTCCCGAAGCCAGCCGACGGGCAAATCCTGGTGCGGAACCTGTGGCTTTCCATGGACCCGACGCAGCGCGGATGGATGTCGCGCGATACCTATGTGCCGATGATCCCGCTGGGCGAGGTGATGCGCGCCTCGGGCGTGGGGCAGGTGATCGAGAGCCGCCACGACGGCTACCGTCCCGGAGAGCTGGTCCAAGGCATGATGGGCTGGCAGGATTATGTCGTGTCCGATGGCAAGGGACTCCTGCCGCTGCGCAAGGTGCCGGCCGGCGTGCCGCCGAACCTGGCGCTCAGCCTTTTCGGCATCACCGGTCCCACGGCCTATTTCGGGATCACCGATGTGGGCCAGGTGAAGGAGGGCGAGACCGTGGTGGTCTCGGGCGCCGCCGGCGCCACCGGCTCGATCGCGGGACAGATCGCGAAGATCAAGGGCTGCCGCGTCATCGGGACCGCGGGCGGCAAGGTGAAATGCGATTGGCTCGTCAGCGCGGCGCATTTCGACGGCGCGATCGACTATCGCGCCGAGGATGTCGGCGCGCGGCTCGACGCGCTCTGCCCCGACGGGATCGACGTGTTCTATGACAATGTCGGCGGCGTGGTGCTGAACGAGGTCCTGGCTCGCATCAAGCTGCGCGCGCGGATCGTGCTGTGCGGCTCGATCTCGCGCTACAACGATACGAGCCCGACGCCGGGCCCCGCCAATTACGCCAATCTCGTCTCGCGCCGCGCCCGGATGGAGGGATTTCTCGTCACCGACTATCTGAAACGCTATCCCGAAGCGATCGCGGCGCTCGGCCAGTGGCAAAAGGAAGGGCGCCTTGTCCAGAAGGAAGACGTGGCGCAAGGGCTCGAGAACGCGCCGCGCACCTTGGCGCGCCTTTTCACCGGCGAGAATTTCGGCAAGCAACTGCTGAAGATCGCGGACGCGCCGATGGCGTGAGCTTGAAGCGATGCAGAGGAAGATCATCGGAAAGGGGTTGCGGCTGTCGTTGCGGCATGCGCCGTGCGCCCATATCTGCCGCTATTGCCTCATCTCGGAATCGCGCAAGCGCAGCGCGCTTCCGTTCGCGCGGTTCGAACGGCTCGTCCATCGCTTCTTCGATTGGAAGGAGCAGGCGGGCCGCGACGATCTCGAGATCGGGACCTTCGTCGGCCCATCCTTCGACTATGACGTCGAGACCCTGCACGGTGTCGGCCGTCTGCGCGCGCGGCGCGGTGGGAGATTTCAGATCCTGAATCTCGGCGGGATCCGGATGCGCCGCGACGAAGCGCTCGTCGCTTGGATCGAGGAGCGTCAAGCGGCCGGCATCACCGGGTTCCACGCCTCGTTGGCCGGCTGCGGCGAAACGCATGACCGATGGAACGGCCGGGCTGGCGACTTCGACTATCAGACCACGATGCTGCGGCTTGGCGGCGAACGCGGGATGGCGCATCGGTACCGCCTCTTCATCACGCAAAGCACCCTGCCGCTGTTCGACCGCCTGCTCGACATCCTCGACACGATTCCGGGAGATACGGGCCATCGCATCGCCACCCCATTCTTTTATGCCGGTCTCGCGCGGCGATACGAGGATGAACGCATCACCGAGGATGATCGCGACGCCTTGCCGGGGCGGGTCAGGAGCCTGCCACTTGGAAAGTTCCGGGACTGGCGGTCGGAGCGGGAGTGGATCCCGATCATGATGGAGACCGCCGACAGGCCACGACGGCTGATCCTCAAGCTCGATGTCGACGAGACCAATATCGACCGGCTCGAGGCCATGGCGTGCGAAGACATCTATGCCGAGCGCGAGCGGCTCTATCAGGAAAGCTATGTCGGCGTTCCCCCGCTCGAGGAGCTGTGCGCGCGTTATGGTGACCCGGAAAACCGCCGGGTCTACATGCTGAGCCGTGACGTGGAAGGGCGCTGGCTCGACCTTCACCAGCGGGCGACGGGAACCAAGCCGCCGCTCGATTGAGCTATTTCGCCCGGGTGGGATTGATGCGGGCCGAGTTGCGCGACTTGAACTCGCCATAGATGAAGGGCCGGTCGCGCGGCATCGAAGTCTGAAGATCCTCGGGCGCGACGCTCGCGGGATCGGGATTGCGCAGCACCGGCGTGATCAGCGCGTCGTAGCTCGGATACATGAAATACGGGATCGAATAGCGCTCACGACCCGAGCGATTGATGACGCGATGGGCGGCGGAGCAGAAGATGCCGTCGGTCCAGACCTTCAGCACCTCGCCCACATTGACGACGAACGTATCGGGGATGGGCGGCACCGCGAGCCAGTCGCCCTTGCGGTTGCGGACTTCGAGCCCGCCATTCGAATCCTGCGCCAGGATCGTGAAGGCGTTGGTGTCGGAATGGGCGCGCGCGCCGAGATATTCCGCCGGCGCATCCGGCGCCTGCGGCGGATAGTGCAACAGCCGCAGCGAGTTCATGTCCTTGGCGAAGAACTGTTTCAACCGGCCGGGCGCCAGTTCGAGGCTCTCCTCGAAAAGCGCCAGGAGCTCGTATCCAAGCGCGCTCAACTTGTCGAAATAGACCATCATGCGCGGTTTCAAATCGGGCATCGCGCTCGGCCAGGGAATCACGCCGTGATAATTCTTGCCGCTCACAAGATCGGGATCGTCGTCGGCGAGCGGACGGCGGATCTGGTACGCCTCCTGCAGATTTTCGGTGATGGTCTTGTCGTCGCCCTTCGTCATGCCATGGAGGTAACCTTGGAAGTGGTTGTTCTTGGTGACCGACACTTCCATTTTCGCGTCGAACGGCAGCGTGTGGAAATCGACTGCGGTCTGAAAGATGTGCTCGACATCCTCGCGGGCGATCCTGTGATTGCGGATATAGAAAAAGCCGATCTCGCAGCAGGCCGCCGCGATTTCCGCCGCGACGGCGCGTCTCGCGAAGGGATCGGACGAAAAAACGGGCGCCAAATCGACGACCGGCACTTCGGTGGCATCGATTTTGCGTGCGGACGGCAGCATTGGACCCTCCAGATCACCGGGGTCAAACGATAGCAGTTCGGGTTGATGGGGCAAGGCGCATGAACGACAATCGGGGCCCATGAAAATTGCAACGCTCTCGGGCGCGGCGATGCTTCTGGCGCTCGCCGCCGCGCCTTGCAACGCCCAGCCCATCAAGATCGGCACGGTCAAAGTTCCTGCCTCCGGCGCGATCTATATCGCCCAGGAAAAAGGCTATTTCGCCGCGGAAGGCGTGCCGGCCGATCTCGTGTTCTTCGATTCGGGGCAGCCGATTGCGGTCGCGGCGACATCGGGCGCCATCGATTTCGGCGCCACCGCGATCTCGGCCGGTTTCTACAGCCTCGCGGGACAGGGCGAGCTGCGGATCATCGCGGCCGCCGCCGAGGATGTTCCGCATTTCGAATCGCAGGCTTTTCTCGTGTCGACCGCCGCCTACAAGGCGGGCTTCACCGCGCTCAAGGATTTTCCCGGCCATAGCTACGCGCTGAGCCAGATCGGGTCGAGCGCCCAATATGCGCTGGGCCTGATCGCCGACAAATACGGGTTTCCGATCGGCTCGGTGCGCATCCTGCCGATGCAGTCGATCGGCAACGCGGTCAATGCCGTCGCGGGCGGGCGGGCCGACATCACGCTCAATTCGGCGACCGCCGAGCTTGGCGCCGTGAAAAGCGGCGGCGCGCGCATCCTCGCTTATCTCGGCGACGAGAAATCCTATCAGTTCGGCGTCGTCTTCACGTCGACCGCGACCGCCAACAACCGGTCCGATCTCGTTCAACGGTTCCTGCGCGCCTATCGCGAGGGGGCGCGCGATTACCACGACGCGTTTGCGGCGCCGGACGGCGCGCGCCGGAATGGTCCGACCGCGCCCGCGATCCTCGCCATCCTCGAGAAGTATGTGAGCGTGCCGCCGGATCAGCTCGCGGCCGCCGTCTCCTATATTGATGCCGACGCGCGGCTCGACACTGCGGACGTCACGCACCAGGTCGCTTGGTTCAAATCCCAGAACCTGCTGAAAGGCGACGTCGACACCGCGACGCTGATCGACCGCCGTTATGTGACGCCGCTGCCGACGCCGTCGGCGCCCAAGGAATGATCGGCGCCGCGCGACGCTCCCGGCCTAACGCGTGGCGATGGGGTGGGCGGCGATCTTGCTCGGCTCGGCCTCGGCCGTCTCGATGCCGGCGCCGGCGACGAATCGGCGCTGATAAAGACGGCCGAGCGCCCAGCATGACAGACCCACGACCACATAAGGCGCCGCCACGATATACATGATCTCCTGCAAGGGCAGCTTCGCCGACAGCAGCATGCCCGCGACGACCGGCCCCACGATGAGGCCCAGCCGCCCCATCCCGGTCGCATAGCCAACGCCCTTGCCGCGGATCGCGGTCGGGTAGAAAAGCCCGACCGTGCCATTGAGCGCGTTGTGGGTGCAGGTGCAGAACGCAATGGCGAGAATGGCCGTCGCAACCAGAAATTCGTGCGCCAGACCGTTGGTTCCCATGAGCGAGACCGAGATGATGGCGAGGATCGCGCTCGCCATCAGCGCCATCGGGCCGAACCGGTCCAGCAGGCGCGACATCACAAGGATCGCGCAGATCCCGCCCATCGCCGCATAAGAGAAGGTGAAGGCCGCCTGCGTTTGCGTCAGGCCGGCCGTCACCAGGAACACGGACATCCAGCTCAAGAGGGTCATGAAGGTCAGCGCCTCGGTGAAATATCCGATCCATAGAAGCGGCGTCGCGATCCTCTGTTCGCCCGCGAAAAGCTGGCGCAGCGCCACGCCCTCGCGCTTGGGCTGTTGCAGAAAGAAGTGCGTGTCGGCGGTGATTTCGAGATCGGGCGCGAGCCGCGTGACGAGCCGCCGCAGCTTGGGCCCGTCGGGCTCCGCCACGGCGAGGTGCCGGATCGATTCCGGCAACGTGACATAAAGCAGCGCGCTCAAGGCCACGCCGGCCACGCCCGCCACCTCGAACACGATGGACCAGCCATAGGACGGAATAAGCCATGCCGCGACCTGACCGGCGGTCGAATTGCCGGCGGCGATGCCGATCAGGGTC
>DATJLY010000005.1:0-16633 GCA_035509095.1 Allostellaceae bacterium
TTCATCCTTCTCGACGACGAAGCCAACCTCATGTCCGGTGACCGCGCCGGCGGCGAGGCGCTTCAGGATCACGGCTGCGCCGTCGCGCGACCGCCGTCCCCTACCCCTTAAGCGGTCCCCGTCTATACGGGTTTTATATGCGGGGCCGGTCCCGCGGCTCATCGCATTTTTATTCGATCGGCTCGATCTTCGACCCTGACAAGCTGCGGGGGCGCGCGGAGGTCCCATGCTCGACACGATCCTTTTGGCGGCAGGCGTCGGCTTTTTCGCCGTCGCGATCCTCTACGGGTTCGCCTGCGACAAGATGTGAGGCACAGCGATGCTGTTCGACTACATCCTCGGCTCGATCGTGAGCGTCGTGATCACGGTCTATCTCGTCTACGCGCTCATCAAGCCCGAGCGGTTCTAGGACAGAAGCCATGACCGGCAACGGATGGATTCAGATCGCGATCTTCAGCGTGATCGTGATCGCGTTGGCCCGCCCCTTCGGCGGCTACATGACGCGCGTGTTCACCGGCGAGCGGACGTTCCTTCACCCCGTCCTTCGCCCGGTGGAGCGCGCGATCTATTGGTGTTGCGGCGTCGACGAGACGCAGGAGCAGCACTGGCTCTCCTATGCGGTCGCGATGCTGCTGTTCAGCGTTGTGGGCTTTGCCTCGCTTTACGCGATTCAGCGGCTGCAAGGGGTTCTGCCGTTCAACCCGGCGGGCCAGGGCGCGGTCGAGCAAAGCCTCGCCTTCAACACCTCGATCAGCTTCGTCACCAACACCAACTGGCAGGCTTATTCGCCCGAGACGACGATGAGCTACCTGACCCAGATGGCGGGGCTCACGGTCCATAATTTCGTCTCGGCCGCGACCGGCATCGCGTTGGCGCTTGCCCTTGTCCGCGGCTTCGTGCGGCGCGAAGCGAAGGCGATCGGCAATTTCTGGGTCGATCTCACGCGGACGACGCTCTACGTGCTGCTGCCGCTCAGCGTCGTGATCGCGCTTTTCTATGTGTGGCAGGGCGTGCCGCAGAACCTCAACGCCTATGTCGACGCGACGACGCTCGAGGGCGCGAAGCAGACGATCGCGCAAGGCCCGGTCGCATCGCAAGAGGCGATCAAGATCCTCGGCACCAATGGCGGCGGCTTCTTCAACGCCAATTCCGCGCACTCTTACGAGAATCCGACGCCGCTCACCAATTTCGTGCAACTGATCTCGATCTTCGCGATCGGCGCCGGGCTGACCAACGTGCTGGGCCGCATGGTGAAGGACGAGCGTCAGGGATGGGCGGTCTTCGCCGCGATGGGGCTTCTCTTTCTTGCCGGCGTCACCACCGCCTATTGGTCGGAATCGCACGGCAATCCCGCCTTCGCGCAATTCCATGTCGACAGCGCGCCCAGCGCCTTGCAGGCCGGCGGCAACATGGAGGGCAAGGAGGTCCGCTTCGGCATCGCCGACTCGGCGCTTTACGCCACGGTCACGACCGATACCTCGTGCGGCGCGGTCAACTCGATGCATGACAGCTACCTGCCCTTGGGCGGCATGGTGCCGATCGTCGACATTCAGCTGGGCGAGGTGATCTTCGGCGGCGTCGGATCGGGACTCTATGGCATCCTCGCCTTCGCCATCGTCGCGATGTTCGTCGCCGGGTTGATGGTCGGCCGCACGCCCGAATATCTCGGCAAGAAGCTCGAGTCGAAAGAGGTCAAGATGACCATCCTCGCGCTCTTGAGCCTGCCGCTGTCGATCCTTGGCTGGACCGCGCTCGCGACCGTGCTGCCGGCGGGGCTCGCGGGCATCGCCAATACCGGCCCGCACGGGTTCAGCGAGATCCTCTACGGCTACAGCTCGGCCACCGGCAATAACGGCAGCGCGTTCGCCGGCCTTTCCGCCAACACGCTCTTCTACAACACGACGCTCGCGGGGGCGATGCTGATGGGCCGGTTCATCTTCGTGATCCCGCTTCTCGCGGTCGCGGGCTCGCTCGCGCAGAAGAAGCTGCTGGCGCCCTCGGCCGGGACTTTCCCGACGCACAGTCCGCTGTTCGTGGGGCTGCTCGTCGGCGTCATCGTCATCATGGGCGGCTTGACCTACTTCCCGGCCGTTTCGCTCGGCCCCGTCGTGGAGCAGGTCGCGATGAATTCCGGAACGCTTTATCCCGGACCTTGAGAGACACCATCATGACCGACATCTCCCCCATCGCGCCCGTGCAGCCGGGCCTCTACAAGCGCCAGATGCAGCCTGTGTCGCTGCTCGACAAGTCGCTGCTCGGACCCGCCATTTGGGCCTCGTTCAAGAAGCTCGATCCGCGCACCCTGGCGCGCAACCCGGTGATGTTCTGCGTCGAGATCGTCTCGGTGCTCACCACGATCTTCTTCGTGCGCGACCTCGTCACAGGCGGCAGCCACGTGGTGGGCGACCACGCGCTCTTTTCCGGCCAGATCACGGTGTGGCTTTGGTTCACCGTGCTGTTCGCGAATTTCGCCGAGGCGGTCGCCGAAGGCCGCGGCAAGGCGCAGGCCGATACGCTGCGCCACATGCGGACCGAGACCAATGCAAAGCGCCTGGCGAACGCGCAATCGCGGACATGGGAACAAGTCGCGGCCGCGGCGCTGAAGCAAGGCGACATCGTGCTCGTCGAAACGGGCGACATCATCCCCAGCGACGGCGAGGTGATCGAGGGCGTCGCGTCGGTCGATGAATCCGCGATCACCGGCGAATCGGCGCCCGTGATCCGCGAAAGCGGCGGCGACCGCTCGGCCGTCACCGGCGGCACGCGCGTCACCTCGGACTGGCTCAAGGTGCGCATCACGGCGGCGCAAGGCTCGACCTTCCTCGACCGCATGATCTCGCTGGTCGAAGGCGCGGTGCGCCAGAAGACGCCCAACGAGATTGCGCTGAACATCCTGCTGGCCGGGCTCACCATCATCTTCGTGTTCGCGACGGTGACGATCCCGAGCTTTGCCGCCTATGCCAAGGGCGCCGTATCGGTCGTCGTGCTGGTGGCGCTGTTCGTCACGCTCATCCCCACGACCATCGGCGCGCTTTTATCGGCGATCGGCATCGCCGGCATGGACCGGCTCGTGCGGTTCAACGTCCTCGCCATGTCCGGCCGATCGGTCGAGGCCGCGGGCGACGTCGATACGCTGCTGCTCGACAAGACCGGCACGATCACGCTCGGCAATCGCCAGGCGGACGAGTTCCTGCCGCTCCCCGGGATCGACGTGCGCGACCTGGCCGACGCGGCGCAGCTTTCCTCGTTGAGCGACGAGACGCCGGAGGGCCGCTCCATCGTCGTTCTCGCCAAGGAGAAATATGGGCTGCGCGCGAGAGAGATGGCGCAGCTCAATGCCCAGTTCGTCCCGTTCTCGGCGCTGACGCGCATGAGCGGCGTCGATGTCGAGGACCACTCGATCCGCAAGGGCGCGGTCGACGCGATCCTCGCTTATGTCGGACAGCAGGATCAGCGGCCAGGTCCGCTTATGATCATCGTCGAGCGCATCGCGCGCGGCGGCGGCACGCCGCTCGCCGTCGCGAAGGACGGTCGCATCCTCGGCGTCATCCACCTGAAGGACATCGTGAAGGGCGGGATCCGCGAGCGCTTCTCGGAATTGCGGCAGATGGGCATCCGCACCGTGATGATCACGGGCGACAACCCGCTCACCGCCGCGGCGATCGCGGCCGAATCCGGCGTCGACGATTTCCTCGCGCAGGCAACGCCCGAGGACAAGCTCAAGCTCATCCGCGATGAACAGGCCAAAGGCAAGCTCGTCGCCATGTGCGGCGACGGCACCAACGATGCGCCCGCGCTCGCCCAGGCCGATGTCGGCGTCGCCATGAATACCGGCACGATGGCGGCACGCGAGGCCGGCAACATGGTCGACCTCGACAGCGACCCGACCAAGCTCATCGAGATCGTCGCCATCGGCAAGCAGCTGCTGATGACGCGCGGCGCGCTCACGACCTTCTCGATCGCCAACGACGTCGCCAAGTATTTCGCGATCATCCCGGCGATGTTCATCGCGTTCTATCCACAACTCGCGGTGCTGAACGTGATGCGCCTCCACAGCCCCGAGAGCGCGATCCTGTCGGCCATCATCTTCAATGCGCTGATCATCATCGCGCTCATCCCGCTGTCGCTTCGCGGCGTGACATACCGGCCGACCGGCGCCGCCTCGATCCTGCGCCGCAACCTCATGATCTATGGCTTGGGCGGGATCATCGTGCCCTTCATCGGCATCAAGCTCATCGATGTCCTGGTGACGTCGATCGGGCTTGCGTGAGGAGATATCCCATGCTGCGACATATCCGCCCCGCGATCATGATGATCGTCGTCATGACGGTCCTGACGGGACTGATCTATCCCCTCGCCATGACCGGCATCGCGCAAATCCTGTTTCCGCATCAGGCCAATGGCAGCCTGATCGTGAAGAACGGCGCCGTCATCGGGTCGGAGCTGATCGGCCAGAATTTCACGACCGACAAATATTTCCATCCCCGTCCTTCGGCCACCACCGAGCCCGACCCCAAGGACCCGACCAAGACGGTCGCGGTCCCCTATGCGGCCGATAATTCGGCGGCGTCGAACCTCGCGCCCACCGCGCAGCCGCTGATCGACCGGGTCAAAGGCGACGCCGACAAGCTGCACGCGGAAAATGCTTCGGCGCCGGTGCCGGTCGACCTCGTGACCACATCGGCGAGCGGACTCGACCCCGACATCACGCCGGCCGCGGCGCTGTTCCAGGTGCCGCGCGTCGCCAAGGCGCGCGGGCTGCCCGAAGACCAGATCCGTCAGCTTGTCGACGACAACACGACCAGCCGGACTGTCGGAATCCTGGGCGAGCCTCGGGTCAACGTGCTGAAGCTCAACCTCGCGCTCGACGCGCTGAGCGGCAAATGATCAGCGCTGATGCACCGCGAGCGGCGCGCCGTCGGGCCGGGTGACGCGCGCGCCGATCATGAGGAGCAGGCGGAGATCGTCGCGCACGGCGCGATGCCCGGTGAGCCGCCCCTCCTCGACGCGAAACAGATGCACCTGCTCCACCGCGACCTTGCGCTGATCCGCCGGGATGCCCAGGAACGGCGCGATGTGGGTTGCGTGCATCACGACCCAAGCGATGGCTTGCCGGTCGTCCGCGAGGATCGCGATCTCGTCATAGCGGATGTCGGCGAAGGACCGGTGCATCCACTGGACCGTCTCGCGGAACTCCGCCGGCCCGCGCGCCGTCGACCGGTCCGAGCTTTCGAGATTGGCATAATCGGCGCCGATATAGCGTTCGGCATCGCCCGTCTCGCCGCTCGCGAACGCCGCCAATGCGGCCCGCGCAAGGCCTGTCGCATCCGTCATCGTGGTTCCTTTCAGCGGTAAGCGGTGTAGAGCGCGTCGGCCGGCACGATCTCGCGGCCGATCGGCCACAGCGCGAACCCGGCAAGCTTCAGATGCGCCCAGGCAAACGGGATGCCGATAATGGTGACGGCAAGCACCGCGGCCGCGGCGAGGTGGCCGAGTGCCAGCCACCAGCCGGCCGCCACCAGCCAGATCAGATTGCCAAGCGTCCCGAGCGGCCCCGTGCCGATATCCTCGCGTCCCCGCCAGGCCGCGCGCGAGACCGCCCGATGGCCGAACGGCGAAAGCGCATAGCGCGCGATGCCGAACGCCGCGCGCGCCCACGGGATGCCGATGAGGGTAAGCGCCATCACGATCGCCGCCAACACCCAGCCCGCCGCCATCAACAGACCACCGCAGAGAAGCCACAGGATGTTGAGAAGCAGGGATACGGGACGCATGGTCATCTCCCTCTCAAAGATCGCGGAAGCGCCGGCGCAGGTCGAAATCGGGCGACGCGACGGCGCCTTCCATGGCGCGCAGCCGAGCCTCGAGATCGCCGAACCGCCGCGTCAAACCGCGCACGGCGTCATCGGGCCGGGTGTTCAGCCCGCGCCAGAACGCCTCTTCCTCGCCGCTCGAGAACAGCGCCGGCGGCCGCCGCGGCAGTACGAAGGACAGCACGACATAGGCGAGCACGGCCGGCACGAAGAAGAAGATGAGGCCCAGCACGAAGGCGAGCCGTATCGCCACGCGCTCGACGCCCAGATAGTTGGCGAGCCCGGCGCACACGCCGGCAAGAACGCCATGGTCCGGATCGCGCCACAGACGGGCGCGGGGTTCATTCCACATGGCTCAGCTCCCGGTGCGGGTGCGCCAGCCCGGCGATTCCGCGTCGAGCACGCGTTCGAGCGTGGCAAGCCGCGCCTCCATTCGCCGCGCGGCGTCGTAAAGCTCGCCGAGGCTCCGCTCGTCGCTCGGCGACAAAGAGCGTCCGCGACGCCAGCGCGCGAGGTAATGCGCGACGATCCAGATCGGCGCGACGATGGTGAGGAAGATGACGCCGAGGACAAAGGGGAACACGGGATGCATCCCTATCGCCATCATTGCGGCGTGACGCGATTGCCGAGCCGCGCCTTCAACTGCGCCAGCTCTTCTTCGACCCGTGCATCCTTTTCCATCCCGGCGATCTCGTCGGCGACGCCGGGCCGCCGGCCGAGCTCGAACGCCTCGACTTTGCCCTCGGCCTCGTCGAGCGCGCGCTCGACCTGCTCGAAGCGGGCGAAGGCGTCGGTCACCCGGTCGTCATAGAGGCTGGTGCGGATGCGGATGCGTCCTTGCGCGGTCTTGTGCCGGGCGGCCAGGGATTTCTCCCGCGCCTTGGCGTCGGCGAGCTTCGCCTGCAATTTGGCGATGTCCTCGTTCTGCTTGTCGAGCGCTTCGGCCAGAAGGCGGAGCTGATGCTCTTCGCGGGTGATCGCGTCGCCGATCCTGGCCTTGGCGCCCAGCGCGCCCTTGGCGAGGTCCTCGCGCCCGCGGGTCAGCGCAAGCTCGGCCCGGCGCTCCCAATCCTCATGCTCGCGCCGCATCGCGTCGAGCCGCCGTTCCATCTCCTTGCGCTCGGCGATGGTGCGCACCGCGGACGAGCGCACCTCGACCAGCGTGTCTTCCATCTCCTGAATGATGAGGCGGATGATCTTTTCCGGGTCCTCGGCACGGTCGAGGATCGCGTTGATGTTGGAATTCACGATATCGGCTAGGCGGGAGAAAATGCCCATGGGGCCCTCGCAAGGTCTGGTGCCGCCCCGAAATGCATGCGGCATGCCAATAGGACGCAGATCCATATCGACTTGATTTTGTTGAATTTTTTGGCGTTGTTGCGTTTTCCTGGCCGATGATTTAGGGAATTACGCCATATTGATAGCAAAACAGCCCACTTCATGGTGATTTCCACCATCCCTGACCTGCCGCCGTTGATCGGCGCGGCGCCGTCGTTCCAAACCGTTTTGGCGCAAGTCTCGCAGCTCGCGCCGCTCGACCGGCCGGTGCTGGTGGTCGGCGAGCGCGGTACCGGCAAGGAACTGATCGCGACGCGGCTCGCCCTTTTGTCGCCGCGGTGGGACCGGCCGTTCATGACCGTGAATTGCGCCGCGCTGGCCGAGACATTGCTCGACAGCGAGCTGTTCGGGCACGAGGCCGGCGCCTTCACCGGCGCGCAGCGGCGGCGGCCCTCGCGCTTCGAGCTCGCCGACGGCGGAACCCTGTTCCTCGACGAGATCGCGGCGGCCTCGCTCTCCGTGCAGGAGAAATTGCTGCGCGTCATCGAGTATGGCGCCTTCACCCGCGTCGGCGGCAACGAGCCCTTGTCGGTCGATGTGCGGGTCATCGCCGCGACCAATGTCGATCTGCCGGAAGAGGCGGCGGCGGGACGATTCCGCAGCGATCTTCTGGACCGGCTCGCGTTCGACGTGGTGACCCTGCCGCCGCTTGCCGCGCGGCGCGAGGATATCCCGCTCCTGGCTGACCATTTCGCCCGCGCCATGGCAAGGGCGCTGGGATGGGCGGCGTTTCCGGGCTTCGCGCCCGCGGCCATGGCGGCGATGGCGGCGCACCCCTGGCCCGGCAATGTGCGCGAGCTGAAGAACGCGGTCGAGCGCAGCGTCTATCGCGCGGAGCCCGGCGCGCCGATCGACCGGATCGTGCTCGATCCCTTTGCCTCGCCGTGGCGGCCTCACGCGCCGGCGGCGTCACCGCCCACGACCGGACCGGCGGCCGAGAGCGGACCGTTTCTCGAACGCGTGCAGCGCCTTGAATCAGGGATGCTGCGCGAGGCCCTTGCGCAAAACGGCTTCAACCAGCGCCGCGCGGCGGCGGCGCTGGGCCTCAGCTACCACCAGTTCCGGCACTATCTGAGGAAATACGAGCTGGTCGGCCCGCATGCCGCCAGAGACGGCAAACGCCTTGATCTTGCAAAATGATGCAAAAAGCATCAATGTGCGGCACATGGCACGGCGCCTCAAGGCCCTCACCCTGCGCATCGATCTCTCGCAATTCCGGCGGCTTGCCGCCGCGGCGAAGTCCGAGAACCGGACGCCGACGAACTATGTCGAGACATTGCTGCTGCGCGACCTCGAGGCGAAAGACGAGTCTCACCGCGTGATCACGGTTCTGGCGGCGCCCGAGGCCGCGAACGTTGAGCCGGGCCGGCTCGAGCGCAGCGCCGGTGAATCCGCCGCTCGCTATGCCCGGCGAAAGAAGCTTGTCGATGAATTGCTGGCGATCCCGGACGAGGCCTGACGGCGGGTGCCGATCGCCGAAGGCGCCTTCGTCAAGACGCTTTTCCCAACGGACGAACATCCTCGGCGACCGGGCTTGCCGCATATCGCTTACTGCCTGGCCGTTGTCCGCCCTCTGAGCCTCGTCGCCTACACCACATCCCGGCGGTGGCCTGCCGGAATGCCGGTTCCTTTGGGCGTTCGCATCTTCGACGCGGCAGAGGCCGCGCGCTTGAACCAGCGCCCCTTTGTGCTTCGACTGGATCGTCTCGCCAAGCTGCCGCTGACCCGCGACTGGTTTCCCGAAATCCAGTCGCCCGTGCAAGGCGTCGTCGCGATGGCGCCGCGCCGTCTGCGCGACGAGCTTTTGTCGCTGATGGAAGCGCTCGCGCGGCTGAGGCGCGAGCGCGTGAAGACGCTCGGCCCGTGAGCCGCCGCCGTCTCAAAACGCGGTCTGGTGCGTGACGAACTTGGTGTTGAGATAGGCCTCGATCGCTTCGGAACCGCCTTCGGAGCCATAGCCCGAATCCTTGATGCCGCCGAACGGCGTCTCCGGAAGCGCGAGCCCGTGATGGTTGATCGAGACCATGCCGCTCTCGATCGCCTCGCCCAGCCGGGCCGCGGTCTTGGCCGAGCGCGTATAGGCATAGGCGGCAAGCCCATAGGGCAAACGGTTCGCCTCTGCCACCACCTCGTCGGTCTCGCGGAACGCGCGGATCGGCGCCAAGGGGCCGAACGGCTCTTCGTTCATGATGCACGCTTCGAGCGGCACGTCGGTCATGACCGTGGGTTCGTAGAAGAATCCCTTGTTGCCGATGCGTTGACCGCCGGTCTCGATGTGGGCTCCTTTCGACCGCGCATCGGCGACGAAGGAATCGATCGCCTCGACCCGGCGCGCGTGCGCCAAGGGGCCCATGCGCGTCTCTTTCTCGAGCCCGTCGCCGACCTTCACCGCGCGCGAGGCCGCCACGAATTTCTCGACGAACGGCGCATAGACGCTCTCATGCACGAGGAAGCGGGTCGGCGAAACGCAGACCTGGCCGGCATTGCGGTATTTGTTGGCAGCCAGGATCTTCGCCGCGCCGTCGATGTCGGCGTCGGCGAAGACGATCGCGGGCGCGTGCCCGCCAAGCTCCATCGTGACCCGCTTCATATGGCGGCCCGCGAGTTCCGCCAAATGCTTGCCCACCACGGTCGAGCCGGTGAAGGAGATTTTGCGGATCACCGGATGCGGGATGAGATATTCCGAGATCTCGGCCGGCACGCCGAACACCAGATTGACGACGCCCGCCGGCAATCCCGCATCGACGAACGCGCGCACGAGGCCCATCACCGAGCCGGGCGTGTTCTCGGGCCCTTTGATGATGATCGAGCAGCCGGCCGCGACGGCGCCGGAGATTTTGCGCACCGCCTGGTTGATCGGGAAATTCCACGGCGTGAAGGCCGCGACCGGGCCGACCGGCTCTTTCATCACGAGCTGCTGCACCCCGTCGGCGCGCGCGGGAATGATGCGGCCATAGGCGCGCCGCGCCTCTTCGCCGAACCAGTCGATGATGTCGGCGCCGGCAAGCGTCTCGAGCCGTGCCTCGACAAGCGGCTTGCCCTGCTCCATGGTCATGGCCTCGGCGATCGCGTCGGCCGAGGCACGCAGATTGTCCGCCGCCTTGCGCATCAGCTTGTAACGGTCGTGCGCCGAGACCTTGCGCCATTGCGCGAAGCCCTTGGCGGCGGCGGCCAGCGCCCGGTCGAGATCGTCGCGGTCGGCATGCGGAACCTGGCCGATCGCCTCGCCGCTCGCAGGGTTGAGCACCGGCTCGGATTTGCCGCGCGCGCCCTTCACCCAGGCGCCATCGATGTGAAGCGAAATCTCGGGATAGGAGCTGGCCATGGATGTCTCCCGCGCGGGGGCGCCGATTTGCGCCGGTGGTAGCAGAGAAGGACGCCCGACGGTAGGGCCTCGAAAGGGATCATGGGTGCCGTCACGGAGACCATGATAGCATGTTCGGCGGACTGCAGCGGGAGACCGGCACAATGGCACACGGCTCGTTTGCGTGGAACGAACTCATGACCAATGACGTCGAGAAGGCAAAATCCTTCTATCGCTCGGCGATCGGCTGGCAGATCGAAGAGATGAAGATGCCGAACGGCAGCTATTGGATCGCCAAAGAGGACGGCAAGATGGTGGCCGGCATCATGGACATGACGGGCATGGTGCCGCCCGGCGTGCCGCCGCACTGGTTCGCCTATATCGAAGTCGACGACGTCGATGCGCGCGTCAAGTCCGTGGCGGCTCATGGCGGCACGGTCATGCGGCCGCCGTTCGACATTCCCGATGTCGGGCGCATCGCCATCGTGGCCGATGCGACCGGGGCTCCCGTGGGGTTGATGACGCCTAAGCATTAGGCCCATCGGCCGACCGGTGGGGGCTGACCCGTCATCCTGCCCGGAAGCGTTAGGAATTACGTGATATCCTGTCCCGGCGCAGGGATTTCCGTCATATGGCGAGTCTGATTGAACGAGACAGCATTGCCGCGACCGGACGGGACGAGGACGCCCCGCCCGGTGCCGTGCCGCCGCTCAAGATCCTGTTCAACCATCGCACCCAGTCGCGGGACGGCCAATATGTCCATATCCAGGAGCTGATCGACGCGCTGCGCTCGCTCGGCCACGAGGTGATCGTCGTCGAGCCGCGCCACGTCCGGTCCTTGCAACTGGGCGACGAGCCGCGGGCGGGGCTGGCCCTGAAGAAATATCTGTCCGGCCCTATCTATGAATTGCTGGAGCTTGCCTACAGCGTGCTCGAATTCCTGCGCCTCGCGCGGGCCTGCCTTTCCCACAAGCCCGACATTCTTTATCAGCGCGCCAATCTCTACATGCTGTCGGGCCTTTGGTGCGCGCGCCTCTTCCGGCTGCCTTATCTCCTCGAAGTGAATTCGCCGCTCACCGAAGAGCGCGAGAAATTCAGCGCGCTTCGCCTTCGCGGGCTCGCATGGCGCACCGAACGCGCATCCTGGCGGGGCGCTGACCAGGTGCTGCCGGTGACCGAGGTGCTCGCGCGCGCGATCGCACGCGCGGGCGTGCCGCCAGATCGCATCACCGTGATCCCGAACGGGGTCGATCTCGACCGGTTCGCGCCCGGCGACGATGGGACGACGCGCCGGCTCCTGTCGCTCGAGAACAGGCTGGTGCTGGGATTTGTCGGCTTCGTCCGCGAATGGCATCATGCCGATGCGATCATCGATCTGCTGGCGGGGCCGGACCTTCCGCCCAACAGCCATTTCCTCATTGTCGGCGACGGACCGGTCCGGGGCGCGTTGATGGACCAGGCGCGCCGTCTTGGCGTCGAGGACCGCCTGACCATCACCGGGATCGTGCCGCGCGAAGAGGTCGCCCCCTATGTCCGCTGCTTCGACATTGCGCTGCAGCCCCACGTCGTCGCCTATGCGAGCCCGCTCAAGATGATCGAGTACATGGCGCTGGCCCGGGCCATCGTCGCGCCAGCGACCGACAATATCCGCGAGCTGCTGATCGACGGACAGAACGCGCTGCTGGTCGAGCCGGACGACAGGGAGGCCTATGCCGCCGCGGTGGGTCGTCTCGCGCGGGACGCAGGTCTCAGGGCGCGTCTCGGCACGGCCGCGCGCGAGACCGTTTTGGCGCGCGACCTGACCTGGCGTCACAACGCGCGCGCCGTGGCGGCGCTGGCACGCCGGTTTGTCGACGCGGGCGCGCGCGAGAAGCGCTAAGCAGCGGCGGTCAAACCCGTTCGAGCTTCTTGCGGCGCCGCGTCAGGATCAAGGCGCCGAGCCCGCTGCCGAACAGCAGCATCGAGGCGGGTTCCGGAACCGAGGTCACGGGGGTCGCGCTCGCCGTCGTGAGACCGAGAAGCAGCGTTTCGTACCCGTTTGACGTGAACGTGGCGCTTGAGAGTTCCTCGGCAGACAGCGTCGTGTCGAGATCGAACGACACTTCCGTCAGGTCATAGTAGTTGTTGTCGCCGGTGGTCGAATTGCCCGACCCTCCGGCACCGACATCCTGCACGATCAATGCCGTTTGAATGCATTGGTTGTTCGTGAGGCTGCCATTGACGGCGGTGCAGTCGTTCTCGGGCGTATTCCCGACGCCGCCATTGAAGTCCGGAATCGAGACATCGCTGAATGTTTCGGTGGAGCCGTCGGCGCCCGTGAAGGTCACGCTGAACGACTGCCCGTTATAGGCGGCCACGAGGGCATAGACCGTGGTGACATCGTTGACGCCGACGGCGATCGCCGGGCTTGCGCCGCCGATCGATTCGAAATCCTGACCCGTGCTGTTCGACGTGAGATCAAATGTGATGCCGTTGTTCAGCGGCGTTTGATAGCTCGCATACGGTTCATTGCTCGGCGGCGTGAACGTTCCGGGGTTGTAGACGAAGCTTGAATTCGCCGTCCCCGTACCGGACCCCGGCGTGCCCGGACCCGTGTTCGGAAAGTCCTCGTTGAGGTCCGTGTAGATGTTGTTGTCCTTGGAGAAGTCGGTGATGTCGGTCTGAATTTCACTGGCACGAGCATCGATCGTCAGCGCGACGGCCGCCGCGGCGACAATCGAGCAAATGACGGCTTTCGATTTTGCTTTTCTGATACGAACGCTTTTCACTGGCACACCTCATTTGCGAACCATCAACTGTTGTCACAGTTAATCAAAACTCATGCCAGCCATTCAATATCAATGGGTTAGAAGGTTACGACAAAGACTTGCCACGGGTGACCGTAAAATCCGCCGACAGATTTTCAGGTGTGTTTCCGTCGCCACAGAGCGGCGTTGCGGAAGGTGGCGACCGCCGTTTGCCGGCCCCTTAGCCATGCGCTATGACCCTGCACCGGTCGGCCCTTGACATTGTACGCATTTTGCACTATTCTTGCGTCCAAGCGCGCCGGCCGCTTGCGGAAAACGAGCGGAAAGGCCCGCCGCAAACATTATCAATTGTCGCGTTTTTCTGACCTAAGCCGTTGATTTATATAGAAGCCAAACGTGACCGCGAGAACGCCATGCCAGCCTACCAGTACATCTATGTGATGAAGGGCCTCGGCAAGACCTATCCGGGCGGGCGCGAGGTGCTGAAGGACATTTATCTCTCGTTCCTGCCGGGCGCGAAGATCGGGGTCTTGGGTCCCAACGGAGCCGGCAAATCGACGCTCCTGCGGATCATGGCGGGTGCCGACACGGACTTCGTCGGCGAGGCGTGGGCGGCCGAGGGCGTGAAGGTCGGCTATCTGGCGCAGGAACCGGCGCTCGATCCGGACAAGGACGTCGCCGGCAACGTGACCGAAGGGCTCGCCGAAACGAAGGCGCTGCTCGAGCAGTTCGACGCGGTGAACGCGCGCTTCGCCGAGCCGCTGTCCGACGAAGAGATGAACGACCTCATCGTGCTTCAAGGCGATCTCCAAGAGCAGATCGACCGGGCGGGCGCGTGGGAGCTTGACCGCACCGTCGAGATCGCGATGGACGCGCTGCGCTGTCCGCCGGGCGATGCCGACGTGTCGAAGCTCTCAGGCGGCGAGCGGCGCCGCGTGGCGTTGGCGCGGCTCCTGCTGCAGCGGCCGGACCTGCTGCTGCTCGACGAGCCCACCAATCACCTCGACGCCGAATCGGTGGCGTGGCTGCAGCGCTTTCTGGCCGACTATCCCGGCACCGTCGTCACCGTGACGCATGACCGCTATTTCCTCGACGAGGTCGCCGGTTGGATCCTCGAACTCGATCGCGGCCGCGGCATTCCTTACGAGGGCAACTATTCGGGCTGGCTCGAGCAGAAGCAAAAGCGGCTCGAACAAGAGGGCCGCCAGGAAGCGGCGCGACAGCGCACCCTTTCGCTCGAGCTCGAATGGGTGCGAGAGAGCCCGCGCGCGCGCCAGGCCAAGAGCAAGGCGCGCGTCTCGGCCTATGAAAGCCTTGTCGCGGCAAGCCGCGAGAAGGCGCCCGAAACGGCGCAGATCGTGCTGCCGCCCGGGCCGCGGCTTGGCGATCTCGTGATCGAGGCGACCCATCTCGCCAAGGCCTATGGCGACGTGCTCTTGATGGACGATCTCAATTTCCGGCTGCCGCCCGGCGGCATCGTCGGCATCATCGGCCCGAACGGCGCCGGCAAGACCACGCTCTTCCGCATGGTCACCGGCCAGGAAAAGCCGGATCACGGCGCGATCCGCATCGGCGAGACGGTGAAGCTCGGCTATGTCGACCAGTCGCGCGACGCGCTTGCCCCGGGAAAGACCGTCTGGGAAGAGATATCGGGCGGCCAGGACGAGATCGATCTCGGTCGCCGCAAGATGCCGAGCCGCGCCTATTGCTCGCTCTTCAATTTCCGCGGCACGGATCAGCAGAAAAAGGTCGGGCAGCTATCGGGCGGCGAACGCAACCGCGTCCATATCGCGAAGATGCTGAAAACCGGCGCCAATGTGCTGCTGCTCGACGAGCCGACCAACGACCTCGACGTCGACACGCTGCGCGCGCTCGAAGAGGCGCTGTTGGAGTATCCGGGATGCGCCGTCGTCATTTCGCACGACCGCTGGTTCCTCGATCGCATCGCGACGCATATCCTGGCCTTCGAGGGCATGAGCGACGTGGTCTGGTTCGAAGGCAACTACGCCGATTACGAGGCCGACCGCAAACGGCGCCTGGGCGATGATTCCCTGCAGCCTCATCGCATCCGCTACAAGCCGCTGACGCGGCAGTGATCCTCGGGACCTCAGTGCACGAAATCGTTGGTGAAGAGCCCGTCATAAGAGTCGAGCTTTTCTGACGGCTTCAAGAATCCCGCCTCGATGTTCATGCGGTCGGCATTCTCCAATTCCTTGGCCGTCACGATCGGCGGATTGGGCGTCATGTCCTCGGTCGCCCGATAAGAGGCGATGAACACGCCATCGTCGATCCCGCCAAAGCGCTTCTTGAGCGCGGCGATCGCCTCGTCCGGGTGCTGATGCATCGCTTGCGCGACCTTCTCCATGGCGTCGCCCATCTTGGCGCACAGCGGGCGGTTGGCGACGCAAAGCTGCGGCCGCGTCACCAGGACATTGGCGGCGATCGGCGCAAGGTCTGCCGGCTCCATCGGGTTGGCGCCGTTCGCGAGGATGACCGCGGTGCCGTCCTGGACGACCTTCTGGATGAACGGCGCGCCGCCGACGAAGCCATCGATCGCGCCGCGCGCAAGCGCGCTCACCATGTCGGGCGGCGCCATGCCCGCGACCTCCATCCCCCGCTCCGGATCGACGCCGCCGGCCTTCGCGACGATGCGGAGATAGGCGTGCGGGATTGCGTTGATGGCGGCGACCGCCATCTTCCGGTCCTGCAGCAGCGCGCCGCGCGCCGCGAGCGGCGACGCGGGATCGAAATGGCCCGCGGCGGCGACGTCCTTGCGCAGGACGACCCACATCCCGCCGCGGTCGCTCAAATTGGCAAGGCCGAGAAGCTTTTGGCCACGCGCCGCCGCGCGCGTCAAGGTCACGCCCGACGACAAGGTGAAATCGACCGAGCCCGAGATGACGGCGTTGGTGGCGCCGACGCCGGTCACCGGCACAACCGACACGTCGAGCCCTTCCTGCGCGAAGATGCCCAAATCCTGCGCCAGGTAGATCGCCGAGAAAAAGAAGCCGGTCGAGGGCAGCGCGAAGCTCGTATGCTCGGTGTCCGCGCGCGCCGATGCGGCGAGGGCAAGAGCGCACGCCGCGGTGGCGATGAATCGGGCGGCGGCCGGCTTAACCATCTGGTTCCTCTCTCAATCTCGTCCATCCTAGCTTGATTGACAGCGCCGGGATGCGCTCATACCGTCGCACCATGATCTCGATCCGCGACATCCACGACGCGGCCGACCGCAGGCTCGTGTCGATCGAGCAGAAATTGATCGGCTGGCGTCGTGATTTCCATCAGCATCCCGAACTCGGCAACCGCGAAACGCGGACGTCGGGCATCGTGGCCGCCCATTTGCGCGGCCTTGGGCTGACGGTGCGAACCGGGATCGCGCACACCGGCGTCGTCGGCCTGCTCGATGGCGGCCGGCCGGGACCCGTCGTCGC
>DATJLY010000006.1:0-2100 GCA_035509095.1 Allostellaceae bacterium
GCTGGGGGCAGGCGCCCCCAGACCCGCATTCCTAGCTTTGGGAACTCAGGTCCTGGTGGGGATCGAACCGCGACGCGGTTCGATCGAGGCGGAGCCCCCGCATAATGCCCGGGCCACGAGCCGGACGCAGGCTTCGAACGCGCCATCCTCGACCACCACCGCACCGCCGGAGGCGACGATCCCGGCATCGATCATCAGGTTGTCGTGCAGCCCGAACTCCTCGACCGCCATGCCGTCCTCGCCCGCCCTGGCAAGGAATGCCCGCGTCCGCGCCGCAAACGGCACCCCGGTCATGGAGTAGCCGAACACCGGCAGCCCGAGCGCGCGGGCATAACCGATCTCGTAGACCGTGCCGACATCGGCACTCGGGCCGCGGAACGGCGTCAGATTGGCGAGCACGGCGCGGCAGTGCCGGATGTGCCACTCGTTGGCCCAGGCAATGCGCTGCGCCTCCGCCAGTCCACGCGGCGGGACCTCTCCGGGCGGCTCGAGCGGCGTCACCGCCCCGAGCCCGTGCAAAGCACAGATGCGCCGCTTCGCCTCCAGCACGTCGGCGGCGTCGGGCAGAAACACATCGGGGCCGGCAAGATAGACGGGCACGACTCGGCTGTTCATGGCCGATCCCGGTAGCATGCCGACGGGTCGGCCGGCGACCGGTAGCGCTGTGCGGCCACGGCTTGCTGCGCCGCGGCGACGATGCGAATGTCCGGATGATGACGGTGCGTGAGGCAGCGATGGCGAAAATCAAGGTCAGGAACCCGGTCGTCGAACTCGACGGCGACGAGATGACCCGGATCATCTGGGGTTTCATCAAGGACCGCCTGATCCTGCCCTATCTCGAAATCGATCTGAAATACTTCGATCTCGGCATCGAGCACCGGGATGCGACGGACGATCAGGTGACCGTCGACGCCGCCAACGCGATCAAGCAGCACGGTGTCGGCGTCAAGTGTGCGACCATCACGCCCGACGAGGCGCGCGTCGCGGAGTTCGGACTGAAGCGCATGTGGCGCAGCCCGAACGGCACCATCCGCAACATCCTCGACGGCACGATCTTCCGCGAGCCGATCATCTGCCGCAACGTGCCGCGACTCGTGCCGCACTGGACCCAGCCGATCGTGATCGGTCGTCATGCCTACGGCGACATCTACCGCGCCACCGAAATGCGCGTGCCCGGCGCCGGCCGTGTGACGCTGAGCTTTCAGCCGGCCGACGGCGCCGCGCCCACGGTGCTCGACGTACACGAGTTCAAGGGCGCCGGCGTGGCGCTCGGCATGCACAACACCCGCGCCTCGATCGAGGGTTTCGCGCGCGCCAGCTTCAACTACGGCCTGGCGCGCGGCTATCCTGTTTATCTCTCGACCAAGAACACGATCCTCAAAGCCTATGACGGCATGTTCAAGGACGTGTTCGCCGAGATCTACGAGCGCGAGTTCAAATCCGCCTTCGACGCGAAGGGCCTGACCTACGAGCACCGGCTGATCGACGACATGGTGGCGAGCGCGCTGAAATGGTCCGGCGGCTATGTCTGGGCCTGCAAGAACTACGACGGCGACGTCGAGAGCGACATCGTCGCCCAGGGCTTCGGTTCGCTCGGACTGATGACCAGCGTGCTGATGTCACCGGACGGGCATACGGTCGAGAGCGAGGCGGCGCACGGCACCGTCACGCGGCACTATCGCGAGCACCAGAAGGGTCGCGAGACCAGCACCAACCCGATCGCCTCGATCTTCGCCTGGACGCGCGGCCTCGCCTATCGAGGCCGGTTCGACGACACGCCGGCGGTGACGGAATTCGCCGAGACGCTGGAGCGCGTCTGCGTCGAGACCGTCGAGGCCGGGTTCATGACCAAGGATCTCGCGATCCTGATCGGCCGCGAGCAGCGCTGGCTGAACACGCAGGACTTCCTCGCCAAGATCGACGAGAATCTGCGCGCGGCCATGGCCGCGCCGAAGGCAGCGTAGCGGGACGCAGCGGCGGGCGATTGGCCGCCCGCCGATGCGCAGCCTCAGCTTCCCGCCTTCGCCTTCGCCGGCTTGGCGGAAGCCGACTTCTGCTCGCCATGGGCGGCGTGAAGGCCGCGCTTCACCAGATCGGCCT
>DATJLY010000007.1:0-5771 GCA_035509095.1 Allostellaceae bacterium
CCGACCGAGGTCGCGTGCACGAAGGGGCCGCGCGTCTCCTCCCGCCTGAGCCGCTCGATCGGCCATTGCGGCAGCCACAGGAACATCACCCTTTTTGCGCTCGCGTCCGTCATCGGCCGAGCCTGAATCATCCCGCCGCGCGGCGCGGCTGATCGGCGGCCGGTGCCGCGGCCAGGCGGACGTGCCCCGTCGCATCGCATGATTCCACCGGCCATCGCCCGGGCCTGCCGCCGCGCACGCGCAGCAGCTCGATATGCCAGAGCGGCAAGCCCAGCCCCGGCTCGCCCGAAAGGCGCGAAGGCAGCGCCGCGATGCGCCAGCGCGTCGCCGCCGCGGTCGGCTGCTCGTCCGCGCCCACCGGCGCGGCATGGCGCCGGCGCCGCAGCGCGAAGGCGGTGATGCCGCTGCTCTCGGCGGCAAGCTGAAGCCGGCGGCTCGCGGTCAGGCTCAGCCCGTCCAGCTCGCCCACCACGGCGGCGAGCGCGCGGCATTGCAGCCCTTCCTCCATCGCCCAGAGAAGCTCGGCCTCGGTGCCCGCCTGAGCCAGCATGAGCCGTTCCGGCGCAAGCCCGAAAGGCACCAGGCCCGGCGCATGAAGATCGCCGCGCAGATGACACCACAGCACCGGCCGGCTTGGTTCGAGCCGCGCCAGGATGCCGGCCAGAAAGGCCGCGCCTTCGGCGCCATCTTCTTCGGCCGGGGCAAAGCCGCCGATCTCGTGCAGCGCCCCGAGCGCCAGACCGCCGCCGGGCAGCGCCCCATCGAGCACCGGCACGCCGAACGGCAGAACGGGGGTTTCCCCCCGCCCGCCCCGCTCGATGAGCGCGAGCTTCTGCCGTAGCGCGCCGAGGTCCGGGTTCTTGGTTTCGGACATCTCGCCAGCCTCCTCGTTCTCTTTTTGTTCTTAAATGAGCCGAGAGTCAAGCCCCATATCCTCGCGTCCTCTGAATCGCGACAATTGATAATCGCCGCGCGGCTCTCGGACCGTCCTTCCGCCGCAGCAGCCGCCCAGCCAACGTACGTATATATGCCGTTTTGCGTACGATTCAAGCCGTCACGGCAGAATCCCGATCCGCACCGCGCCGAACACCAGGACATGGGCGCAGGTGATGCAATTGATCGTGATGAGCGGGATGGTCGGCGCCGCGCCCGGCAGATCGTCCGAGAACCGCGCGGCATAGACGACATAGTCGCCCGTCTGCCAGTCCGACTCCTTGCACACCGGACAGACGAGCGGACCTTTCCAATGCAGGTCCCACCAGTCCTTGATCTTCTGATGGTCCTCGGGGGTCAATTTCCCTTTCGCGTCCGGCACTGCTGCCCCCTGTCGGTGCGCTGCCGAAGACTATCATCTGTGACGCCTCCGTTTCAGCAGTCCCGTGCCCGATTCGACGTGCTGGACGCCGGGCCGCGCGCCGGGCGAGACTGTGGACGCCGTGAGCCTCTCCCACGATCTTCACTCCCTTCTCGGCCATTACGGCTATGCCACGGTGGCCGCCGGTCTGTTCCTTGAACATTTCGGACTGCCCCTTCCCGGCGAAAGCCTGCTGATCGCCATGGCCGTGCTCGCCTCGCGCGGCTATTCCGATATCGCTCTGCTGCTGGCCTGCGCCTGGCTCGGGGCGACGCTCGGCAATGCCGGCGGATTCGCGGTCGGACGCTATGCCGGCCGACGCTTCGTTCTGCGCCATGGCAGCCGCATCGGCATCACCGAAACGCGGTTCGCCAAGGTCGAAGCGAAGTTCGACCGCTGGGGCGACATCGTCCTGGTCGGCGCGCGGTTCGTGGTCCTGCTGCGGCAGCTTTCCGGGATCGCCGCCGGCACGCTCGGCATGGGTTGGGGCCGCTTCATGATCTTGAACGCGCTGGGCGCGGCGATATGGGTCGGATGGTGGGGCCTGGCCGCCTATTGGGCCGGCGACCGGATCTTCGCCCTGCTCACCGGCGCCGCCGGATTCGAACTCGGGCTTGCCGCGCTCGTCGTGTCGGCGACGCTATGGCTCTTTCTGCGCGCGCACCGGCGCCGGCGCGCGCGTCGCTCGATCACCGCCGCGCAGTAAGCGTGGCCCGCGCTTAACCCTAGTGCCTACTGGAAGGAATGCACGATCTGACACTGTGACGCGATGCACCCTCCGGGCGGGACGAGAATGTCGCCGACACGCACGAACCGTCCGGGTACGTTTTGGACCACGGTTCGCGGCTCGTAAAGATCGATGTCACCGTCAGGAACGTAATAGGTCCGCGTGTCACGATATACGGTCCGACCGCTCGTCGAGGCTTCGATGGTCACAATGATCTCTGTGTTCGTTGGCCGCACCGAGGCGGCGTCGAAGACGTCCAGAACCGCCCCAATCGCAGGCGCGGCTGCGAAGCCATTGCCGGTCCAGTGCGTTGAGGCCTGTTCACCGAGCCACACTCCACCACCGAGAAGGGTGAAGAATCCTGGCGGCGGGCGAATGTCGCGGGCGCCGTGATGCCGCACCCCTTCGACATCAAGGTGAACCACCGTGGCCCCCAAGGGCTGCGTCGAAACGGTTACGCCTTGTCGATATAAGGCGGTCTCAAAATAGGTGCGAAAACCGTGCGCAAAGAGCGAATGCTGTCGTCACCCTCGATGAAGATGGGGCGGTCGGACGGCGCGCGGGCTTTCAACGACAGCGCCACATCATCGGCTAGTATCTTCCAATGCCCGACCGACTGCATCTTTTGCTGTACGGTTACGGGAAACGTTCCGGCGACCGGAACGGCCGAACAAGCAGCAAGCGCACTGACGAGAGCCGCAGCAACCGCAATCCGAAACATCGATTCTCCCCGCACGAAGTCTTGCGGAAAATTTATCGCACAATATTTTCTCGGTAAAGTTGCAGCCTCACTATTAAGATTTAGGTGTTGCTTGCAGGCAACAATTTTCTTAATCAGCGTCGCGCAGCAAGCGCGGCGGCGCGGACCTGAGACGCCGACTGCGTGATGGTGAGCGCCTCGGGATCGAGTTTCAGCTCGATGAGGGCCGGCAGGCCGGAGGCACGCGCGCGCTCGAACGCGGCGGCAAAGTCGGCGGTGCGCTCGACCGTGTCGCCATGCGCGCCATAGGCGCGCGCCAAGGCCGCGAAATCCGGATTGGTCAGCGCGGTCGCGATCACCCGCCCGGGATAATGCCGCTCCTGGTGCGTGCGGATCGTCCCGTACATGCCGTTATTGACGATCAGCACGATGACGCCGACGCGTTGCTGCATCACGGTCGCCATCTCTTGCCCGGTCATCATGAAATCGCCGTCGCCCGCGACACAGACGACGACGCGCTCGGGATGGACGAGCTTTGCCGCGACCGCCGCCGGGAAGCCATAGCCCATCGAGCCGCTGGTCGGCGCGAGCTGCGTGCCGAGCCGGCGATAGCGGTGGAAGCGATGGACCCAGGTCGCGAAATTGCCGGCGCCGTTGCACATGATCGCATCTTCCGGCAGTTGCTCGGCGAGCCAGCGCATGATCTCGCTCATCTGCACCGCGCCGGGCGAGGCCACCGGGACTTGCCAGGCGAGATATTCCTCGTGCGCGGCCTTGGTATCCGCGGCCCAAGGCGGCGACACGATGGGCGCCGATCCGGCAAGCGCCGCCACGAAGGTGCGCGGCGAAGCGTTGATCGCGATCGCGGGCTCATAGACGCGGCCCAGCTCCAACGTGTCGGGATGGACATGCACGAGACGCTGGCGCGGCACCGGAATGTCGAAGAGCGTATAGCCGCCGCTCGTCGCCTCGCCCAGCCGGCCGCCGACCGCGATCAGCAGATCGGTCGCTTTGAGCCGTGCGCCGAGCTTCGGATTGACGTTGAGCCCGACATCGCCGGCATAGCAGGGATGGGAATTGTCGAACCGGTCCTGGCGGCGGAAGGCACACGCGACCGGGAGGTGATTGGCAAGGGCAAAGGCCTCGATGCCGGCAACCGCGTCCTTGTCCCACTGGCTGCCGCCCAACAGCAGAATCGGCCGGCGCGCCTCGCTCAGCGCGCGCGCCAGCGCGGCCATCTCTGCGGCACCCGGATGCGGCTCGATCCGCGTATAGGGGCGCGCGTCGGCCACCTCGGCGGCCTCTTCCAGCATGTCTTCGGGCAGCGCCAGCACGACGGGGCCGGGGCGGCCGCTTGCCGCGATGTGGAACGCGCGGCTCACCAGCTCGGGCACGCGGCGCGGATCGTCGATCTCGTCGGCCCATTTCG
Organism: Allostellaceae bacterium; assembly: GCA_035509095.1. Taxonomy (GTDB): domain Bacteria; phylum Pseudomonadota; class Alphaproteobacteria; order ATCC43930; family CGMCC-115725; genus DATJLY01. The sequence continues at coordinate 4,211 of DATJLY010000007.1, forward strand.
CGATGGTGCCGAAAACGGCGCGATAATCGAGCTCCTGGAACGCTTCGCGGCCGCGCGCGGCGCGCGGCACCTGACCCACGAACAGGATGAGCGGCGTCGAATCCTGGCGCGCGATGTGAAGGCCCGCGCTTGCGTTGGTGGCGCCGGGACCGCGCGTGACGAAGCAGATGCCTGGCCGGCCGGTGAGCTTGCCATAGGCCTCGGCCATCATGGTGGCGCCGCCTTCCTGGCGGCAGGTGATGAGGCGCAGCGAATTGGCGTCATACATCGCGTCGAGCGCCGCGAGATAGCTTTCGCCCGGCACGCAAAAGATCGTGTCGGCGCCGTGCAGCTTGAGCTGATCGATGAGGATCTGTGCGCCCGTGCGCTGCTTTGCGTCTGTCATCGTGGGCTCCCCGGCAGCGCGATCGGCTGATCGATGTAGATCTGATAGCGCTGCGGCTTGGATTTGTCCTGATCCTCGGCGCGGACATAGCGGATCGAGCTGCGGCCGCGGCACGCGGCGGGCAGGATCATGACGCGGATGAAGGCGGTGACGGCATCCGGCGAGGCCGCCGCGAAGACCGTGTCGGGGCCGCTTTCGAACCACGCCTGCCCGGGCGCGTAGGCATGGCTCGCGCCGGCGCTGTCGATCCGGATCGACCCCGCGACGAGGCAGCGCACGCCCGGTCCTTGATGGGTGTGGTGATAGGCGACGCCGCCCGGCGGAAACTCGACCCGGTCGCAGCGCATGAGATAGGCGGAATCCCTGTCGAGCGCGAGCGCGGCGGCAAGCAGCGGACGGTCCGCGGGCGCGGTTCCGTCACAGAGCTCGAAGCGCAGCAGCCTGGCGCCCGGCGCGCCGGCGGCAAGCGATGCGGCGGCGGCACCGTGCCAGGCCGAGTTGGGGGCGAGCGACGCGGCCGCGCCGGCGCTCGCGAGCGTGATGCCGCCTTCCTCGACATAGAGCGCGCGCACCGGTCCCGCCGCAAGTTCAAGCGCGGCATTGGACGCGAGACGGTCGGCGAAGAGATTCAGGCTCCAGGGCATGAGACCCTCCCGGAGCGAAAGAGGTATTGGAGTTTGCGTCGGCGGGCAATGGGGAGGAAATTCGGGGCGCGAAACGGTTTTTCCCGGAGGGAACGCGATGCGCATCCACAATCTTTACGCCGACGCCGCCGGTCAGTCGCATTGGCGCGACATCGAGGTCGAATGGGCGGAGGAGAACCGCGCCGGCCGCTTCTCAAAGCGGCTGCCGGCCACCGGCATCATCTTCCGTCACGTGCAGGGCGAGTACGACATGGCGTGGCATCCGGCGCCGCGGCGGCAATACATCATCAATCTCGATGCCGGCGTCGAGCTCACCGCGAGCGACGGCGAAAGCCGCGTCATCGGCGCCGGCGAAGTGATCCTGGTGGAGGACACGCACGGCAAAGGGCATCTCTCGAAATCGGTCGCCGGCAAAGCGCGCCACTGCATCTTCGTGGCGGTCGATTAGCCGCGCGGCGTGGCCGACCCCGCGCGCCGGCCGAACCGGTACATCATGCCGCCGATCACCAGCACGGTCATGCCGTAGGCGAGC
>DATJLY010000008.1:0-2828 GCA_035509095.1 Allostellaceae bacterium
TCTCGTCCCTGGTCCGCAGGCTCAGGATGCATCCGATGAGCGTGCGGAACGGGTCACCATGCTCGGCGGCTTCCAGAGCCATCACCGGCGCATTCCATCCGGGCGCCGCGCGCCGCAGAAGAGTGAGTATCCGTCCCACCGTTCGCCGATCGACACGATCCGCAGGCGACAAATCCACCTGAGAGCGGCGCTTGGGCGCCGGATGCCCGGCGGCCGTTGCGCACGCGGGCGCTGCGCCCTTGTGAAGTGTCTTGCTCGCGGATGCCATCGCGGTTCACCTCTAGCATGACCGGCGCGCCGCTGGCACGGCCGCCGCGCCGCGATGACCGAAGTCCGTTTGACGCTGGGCCTCAACGAGAATACCTTCCTCTCGCTGGCGAGGGCCGCCGCCGGCATTCGCCAACGGGGGAGGGCTTTAGCGATGGACCTTGGCAAAGATCTGATGCTCGAGATGTACCGTTCGATGCAGCGGATTCGGCAGTTCGAGGGGCGGGTGCGCGACCTCGCGATCGCCAACGAGCTGCCGGGCTTCGTGCACGTTTCGATCGGCGAGGAGGCGAGCGCGACCGGCGTCTGCGCGGCGCTGCGCAAGAGCGATCGCATCACTTCTACCCATCGTGGCCACAGCCATCTGATTGCCAAGGGCGGCCGGCTCGACCGCATGATGGCCGAGCTCTATGGCAAGCGCGAAGGCTACTGCAAGGGCAAGGGCGGCTCGATGCATATCGTCGACTTCACACTCGGCATCCTGGGCGCCAATGGGATCGTCGGCGCAGGCCTGCCGATCGCGACCGGCTCGGCGCTGGCCGCGCAAATCGCGGGGCGCGACGACGTCACCGCGTGCTTTTTCGGCGACGGGGCATCCAACGAGGGCACCTTTCACGAATCGCTCAACCTCGCCGCGGTCTGGAAGCTGCCGGTAGTCTTTGTTTGCGAAAACAACGGCTTCGGCGAGTTCACCCCCATGGAGACCGTGACCTCGGTCAAGGATATCGCGGTGCGCGCGCAGGCCTACGCAATTCCGGGTCATATCGTCGATGGCAACGACGTGTTCGAGGTCTATCGCTACGCCAGCGAGGCAATCGCGCGGGCGCGGGCCGGCGACGGGCCGACACTGCTGGAGTGCAAGACCTACCGCTGGGAGGGACACGTCGTCGGCGAGCAGGCGTTCCTCGGCTCGGCCGGCTACCGTACCGAAGCGGAGGTCGAGTCCTGGAAAAAGAAATGCCCGCTGATCAAGTTTGAGCAATTCGTGCTCGAGGGCGGCAAGATCGGCAAGGCCGAGCTCGATCGCATCGTGAACGAGACGCAAGTTGAACTCGAAGCCGCGGTCGAGTTCGCGCGGCAGGGAACTCTCCCCGATCCCTCCGAAGTCACCGACGACGTTTACGCCTAGGCGCACGGAGAACAAGGCTTCGGACCCGGAACGAGGTGCGGACGCGGAGCGAGGTAATTGCGATGGCGCTGGTCAGTTACATACAGGCGATCAATCAGGCGATGGACGAAGAGATGGCGCGCGATCCGCTCACCTTCGTGATGGGCGAAGACGTGATCCTCGCGGCGTTCGGCGCCACTCGCGGACTGCACAAGAAGTACGGTCCCAGCCGCGTGCGCAACACGCCGATCTCGGAGGCCGGGTTCGTCGGCGCCGCGGTGGGCGCGGCGATGGCCGGGACGCGCCCGATTTGCGAGGTCGAGTTCGCGAGTTTCTTTTACTGCGCGATGGACCAGGTGTGTAACCAGGCGGCCAAGCTGCGTTACATGTCGGGCGGCCAGGCCCGAATGCCGATAACCTTCAGGGCCGTATATGGCGCAGTCGGTGGCGCGGCCGCACAACATTCCGAAACCGTGTATGCGCAGTTCCTGAGCGTGCCCGGGCTCAAGCTCGCGATGCCGTCGTCGCCCATCGACGCCAAGGGAATCCTCAAGAGCGCGATTCGCGACGACAGTCCGGTAATCGTCTTCGAACATTTGTCGCTCGGCCGCCTGCGCGAAGAAATGCCCGCCGGGGATCATCTGATCCCGCTCGGCAAGGGTGCGATCAAACGCGCGGGCGACAACGTGACCGTGGTCGCGATCGGCGCGATGGTGCCCAAGGCGCTCAAGGCCGCGGAACGGCTTGCGGCCGACGGCATCAGCGTCGAAGTGGTCGATCCGCGCACACTGATTCCGCTGGACCTCGATTTGATTCTGGAGTCCGTTGCCAAGACCAATCGCGTCGTGATCGCGGACGAGGGCCATCTGCGCGGCGGCGCGGCGGCCGATCTCTCGGCGCTGATCGTCGAGAAGGGTTTCGACCTGCTCGACGCGCCGCCCAAGCGGGTGACCTCGCTCGACGTGCCGATCCCGTTCAGCCCGCCGCTGGAGAAAACGGCGATCGCCAGCGACGCGCAAATCGAGGCGGCGGTCCGCGAACTGGCGGGGCACTAAGGCTCGCGTTCGCCGCTGAGCGAGATTCCTATGGCCGTCGAAGTGACCATGCCCAAATTCGGCCTCACGATGCAGGAGGGCACGATCCAGCGCTATTTCAAGGCGCCGGGCGAGAGCGTACGTGCGGGTGAGCCGCTGTACGAGGTCGAGACCGAAAAGGTTTTGTACGAGGTCGAGGCGCCGGCCTCGGGCACGCTTGCCGCCGCGCTCTTTCCTGAAGGTGCGACGGTCGAGTGTGGAGTGGTAATCGCGGTAATCGCCGAGAGCGGCGAGGATGCGGCCGCGCTGAGCGCGCGGTATGGCGATGGTGCCGCGCCGGCAGCGGGAGCAACCGCCCCCGCGGCGGCGGTTGCTCCCCCTCGCAACGGCGACGGCGCGAGCGCCGCGCCTTCCGCTCC
>DATJLY010000009.1:0-4932 GCA_035509095.1 Allostellaceae bacterium
GCACGCGTTTCAGAAGAAGTCTCCGAGAGGCATCAAGACGGCGCAGACCGACATCGATCTTGTGGCTCGTCGCCTGAGGATCGCGCACCAGGACTACGAGGAACGATATGGCAAAGCGACCTGACGCAAGCAACACGGGGATCGTTCGCGGCACGAACAATCTGTTCGCGGATCTTGGCTATGCCGACGCCGAAGAACGCCAAACCAAGCTGCGATTGGCCTACGCGATCTTCCAAATTGTCGAACAGCAAGGCCTGACGCAAGCGGCGGTCGCGCGCCTGCTCCAAATCAATCAGCCGAAAGTATCGGCGTTGCTCCGGTTCAAGCTCGCGGGCTTTTCCGTCGAACGGCTGATGACATTCCTTACGGCACTCGATCGCGATGTGGAGATCGTGATTCGCAAGAAACCCCGGTCGAGGTCGGCGGCCCACATCGTCGTGGTGGCGGCGTGAAGGGACGGCCGCGTACACATGGCCATGACGAGCGGGAAGGGGTGGCACGCCATCGTCAGCGGGCAAGGTGCAGACGATGCCGGTCCCGATTGGAAACGGGGCGCGCGACCCGGTAGACTGGCGGCCGCAAATTCCTGGGAGGTTTCCATGAGGGTGTGCTGGTTCAATGACAATCGGCTGGGGCTGGTGAAAGGCGACCGCGTCCACGACGTGTCGAAGGCGCTCGACGCGCTGCCCAGGCCGACCTATCCCGCGCCCAAGGGCGATCCCCTCATCGCCCATCTCGACAAGATGCGGCCGGCTATGGAAGCGGCCGCCGCGGGTGCCGCGACCTTCGCGGTGAAGGATGTGAAGTTCCTGAGCCCGGTCCAGTCGCCGACCAAGATCATCGGCACGCCCACCAACTATATGGATCACCGCCAAGAGGCGGCGGAGCAGCGCGACGTGTTCAGCGGCGGCGTGCCCAACCGCTATACCGGCAGCATCGAGGAGCAGGGCCTGTTCCTCAAGGCCAACAGCGCGCTCGTCGGGCCGGGCGAGGGCGTGAAGCTGCGCTTTCCCGACCGCCGTACCGACCACGAGATGGAGTTGGGCGTCATCATCGGCCAGAAGGCCTCGAACGTGTCGAAGGCCGACGCGCTGAAGATCGTCGCGGGCTATGCGATCGCGCTCGACATGGTGGTGCGCGGCTCGCAGGATCGCAGCTTCCGCAAATCGGTCGACACCTATGCCGTGCTGGGGCCGTGGCTCGCCACGTCGGACGAGGTCGGCGATCCGCAGAATCTCGACTTCTTCCTCTCGGTCAACAACGAGGTGAAGCAGAAATCCAATACAAAGATGATGATCATGGATTTGGTGACGCAGATCTCGTGGGCGTCGGAGTACTACACGTTGTGGCCGGGCGACATCATCATGAGCGGCACCTGCGCCGGCGTGAGCCAGGTGAAGGCCGGCGACGTCATGCATTGCGAGATCGAGAAGGTCGCCACGACGGACGTGCGCATCCTCGCATGACGATCGGCACGCGCATCATGACGTGGTTCCGCGGCGAACTCGTCGGCACCGATTCCGAGGGGAACCGCTATTTCCGCGACAAGCGGCACATCGCGCCGGTGCGCGGCGGCGGAAGGCCGTCGCGCGAAAAGCGCTGGGTGCTTTATGCCGGCGAGGTCGAGGCCTCGCGGGTGCCGCCGGAATGGCATGCCTGGCTGCACCACACGATGGCCGAGCCGCCCGCCACCAACGCCCACAAATACCCGTGGCAGAAGGACCATGTCCCGAACCTGACCGGCACGCCCGCCGCATATCATCCGCCCGGGTCCGTGCTGGTCGGGGGTCCGCGCGCGCCCTCCACGTCGGATTACGAGGCGTGGCGTCCGGATCAGGAGGAGACGCGGCCTTGAACCACAATGCGGTCGAGACGGTGATGGGCGCCGTCGTGCTGGTGGTGGCGGCGCTGTTCCTGTTCTTCGCCTACTCGACGAGCCAGGTGAGCGCGGTCACGGGCTACACGCTCACCGCCCGGTTCAGCCGGATCGAGGGCTTGCGCGATGGCGGCGACGTGCGGATCAGCGGCATCAAGGTCGGTTCGGTGATATCGCAGACGCTCGACCCGAAGACCTTTGTCGCGATCGTGAAGATGACCATCGATCCGTCCATCAAGCTGCCGGTCGACACGGTCGCGACCATCTCGTCGAACGGGCTGTTCGGGGACAAGTATCTCTCGCTCGAGCCGGGCAACGAGGACCAGACCATCGCGGCCGGCGGCCAGATCGACCACACCCAGTCACCCATGAGCCTTGAATCTCTGATCGGGCAATACATTTTCAGCCAGCAGGCGCAGCAGCCGCAGCAACAAAAGCAGGAGGGAGGCGGGTTGCCCGCGCCCGCCCCGGCCAAGTGACAGAGAAGCTCCAGCCACCGACTTGGCGCACGCCTGCGGGCGAGCCGGTGTCGTGCATCGAAAAAATCAAGGTTTTGAACGAGAACCTGGCCGAACTTCACGAATTGGCTCAGGAGGCGCTGGAAGATGCCGTGCTGATGGGGGCGGACGAGGCGCAGTTCCGCTCCTTTCTCAAGAATATGTCAGAAGCTCTTGTCAATCCGTATAAAAAATAGGATTGTGCTGTTGGCCTTGTGGGCCGGGCCATTATCAATAGGCCTGATTCCGGCCGCCGCCCAGACACCGGACCAAAGCCAGCCTCCGCCCCAAGCGCCGGCGCTGCAGGCTCCGGCTCCGGGCCCGACCGTGGCGGTGCTCCAGGGGCTCGACAAGACCACCGCCCGGGTCTCGCGCTTCGATGCGCCGGTGGGCGAGCCCGTCAAGTTCGGGACCCTGGTCATCACGGTCCGGGCCTGCGACAAGCGCCCGCCCGAAGAGACGCCCGAGACCGCGGCCTTCCTCGAGATCGACAAGACCGAGCCGGGTGCCGAAGCGGGCGGCGAGAAGCGGGTCTTCAGCGGCTGGATGTTCGCGTCGAGCCCCGCCATCTCAGCGCTCGAGGACCCGATCTACGATGTGGGCGTGCTCGACTGCAAAACCGCGGACACGGCGTCGCCGTCAAGCGGCTCGACCGGGAAGTAGGCGCGGCCCTGAATCGCCGCGGCGAGTCGCCGGCGATAGGCCGGGCGCGAGATCTCGACTGCCCCGAACTGCGCCAAATGGCTCGTCAGGAACTGCGTGTCGAGCAGCATGAAGCCGCCGATCCGGAGCCGCGCCACGAGATGGGCGAGCGCCAGCTTGCTGGCGTCGGTGACGCGGTTGAACATGCTCTCGCCGAAGAAGGCGGCGCCCAGACTCACGCCGTAGAGCCCGCCGACCATCTCGCCCTCATGCCGCAGCTCGACGCTGTGGGCGAAGCCCTGCCGGTGCAGCGCCGTGTAGATCCGCACGATCTCGGCATTGATCCAGGTCTTGGGGCGCCCTTGAGTCGCCGCGGCGCACGCCTCGATGACGGTCGGGAAGTCGCGGTTGCATTCCGACACGAAGCCGCCGTTGCGCAAGGTGCGTCCAAGCCGCCGCGGCAGGTGGAACGTCTCGAGCGGCAGCACGCCGCGGCGCTCGGGATCGACCCAGAACAGCTCCGGGTCTTCGGCCGACTCCGCCATCGGGAAGAGTCCGGCCGCATAGGCCCGCAGAAGAATGGCGGGGCTAAGCGGGCTCATGGCGGTTCGAGGAACCGCTCGAGCCACGCGATGTCATAGGCGCCGGCGATGAAGTCCGGCTCCTCCAAGAGGCGCTGATGGAGCGGGATCGTCGTGGCGATGCCGTCGATCACGAACTCCTCGAGCGCGCGCTTGAGGCGCATGAGACATGCCTCGCGCCCCGCCCCGTGCACGATCAGCTTCGCGACCAGGCTGTCATAGTGCGGCGGCACCGAATATCCCTGATAAAGCGCGCTGTCGACCCGCACGCCGAGCCCGCCTGGCGCATGATAGCGCGAGACCGTGCCGGGCGAGGGCGCGAAGCTTTCCGGGTGCTCGGCGTTGATCCGGCACTCGATCGCATGGCCCGACAGCGCAATGTCGGACTGGCGCAGCCCCAAGGCCGCACCGCCGGCGATCCTGATCTGCTCCTGTACCAGGTCGAGGCCGCTCACTTCCTCCGAGATCGGGTGTTCGACCTGGAGGCGCGCGTTCATCTCGATGAAATAGAACGAGCCGGCCTCGTAAAGGAACTCGAGCGTGCCGGCGCTGCGGTAGCCAAGCGTCTGCATCGCCGCCGCGGCCATGCCGCAAAGGCGCGCGCGTTCCGCGGCGTCGAGGCCCGGCGACGGCGTCTCTTCGAGCAGCTTCTGATGCTTGCGCTGCAGCGAGCAGTCGCGCTCGCCCAGATGCACGACCGCGCCCTTGCCATCGCCAAGCACCTGCACTTCGACATGGCGGGGGCGGTCGAGGAACCGCTCCAGAAACACCGTGCCGTCGCCAAAGAACGCCCTCGCTTCGGCCGACGCGGTCGCAAGCTGGGCGGCGAGCTCCGCCTCGTTCCGCGCGACCCGCATGCCGCGGCCACCGCCGCCCGCGGCCGCCTTGATCAGCACCGGGAAACCGATCTTCCGCGCCTCGCGCCGCGCCGCGTCCGCATCGGCGACGCCCGCCGACCCCGGCACCACGGGCAGGCCCATCGCGACGGCCGCCTGGCGGGCCGCGACCTTGTCGCCCATGAGGCGCAGATGCTCGGGTGTCGGTCCGATGAAGACGATGCCGTGCTCTTCGACCATCGCCGCGAATTCGGCGTTCTCGGAGAGGAATCCGACACCGGGATGGATCGCGTCGGCGCCGGTGATGGCGGCCGCGGAGAGAAGGGCCGCGACGTTGAGATAGCTCTCGCGCGCGGGCGGCGGCCCGATGCAGACGCTTTCATCCGCAAGCCGCACATGCATCGCGCTGGCATCGGCGGTCGAATGAACGGCGACCGTACGGATGCCCATCTCGCGGCAGGCGCGATGGATGCGCAACGCGATCTCCCCGCGATTGGCGA
>DATJLY010000010.1:0-11015 GCA_035509095.1 Allostellaceae bacterium
GGCCCCGCTTCGGCGGGGCCTTTCTTTTTCGAGCCGGCGCCGTGACCCAGCGGCTCAGCGGCGGGCCTGCCAGTCCTCTCTCGTGATCTCCCAAATCTCCGCTTCCATCGTGCCGGAGACGAAATCCATGGTCTTGCGGCCGACAAGGCGCATGCCGGTTTTTTCCGCGATGCGCCGCGACGCCAGGTTCGCCGTCGCCCGCGGCGCCCGCAGGACCGGCCGGCCCAGCACGTCGAACCAAAAGCCCGTCGCCGCCTCGCACGCTTCCGTCATGTAGCCTTGTCCCTGCCACGGCAGGCCGAGCCAGAAGCCGCGATGATTGTCCGCACGATCCTGCAACGCGATCATGCCGATCATGGCGTCGGGCGCGGTTTTCAGGCGCAAGGTCCAGGTCCATTCCTCGCCGCGCGCCATCGCCGGCAGGGCGTGGTCGCGAAAGAAGGTGACGGCGCCGTCGGGCGGGTAAGGCCAAGGGACGGCCCCTTTGTCGAGATAGCGGACGATCTCCCAATGCGGGAAAAGACGCTGCGCCGCGGCCGCGTCGTCGATGTCCAACGGCCGCAGCACCAGCCGCGCCGTGGTCAAGAGCGGAACGGAGCCCATCGCCAAGACGCGGCATTGCACATGATCGGGCCTAGAATGTGCCCCCCCCTGGCTAAAGCATCTCCGTCGTCGCCCCCGCGCAAGCGGGGGCCCACGGCGGCCGCACGTCGCTGGTCCTGGGTCCCCGCTTGCGCGGGGACGACGAGAAAGACGACTCCGTCATGACGGATCGCACTCTAGCGCTCGAGCGCGCCCATCACCGTGGCGAGGCTCGCGCGGAAATCGAGCGCCTTTGCCTGCCGCGCGAAATCCTGTGCCGGGATCGGGCGCGGCAGATAGCGCGACATCGTGTCGAACTTCGCCGCGATGGCGTCCCAGCCGAGCGGGTTCTCGGGATCGCCGCGCGGGTGCAGCACCTGGCGCTCGTGGGTCTTGCCGCCGGCCGTGACCGCGACGGCGCCGCCCCATTGGCGCGGAAAGAGCGCGCTCAGCGCATCGGACGCCACGACCTCGACGCGGTCCATGACGTGCTGCATCGCCGGCTCGTCGACGCGAAGGCGCGCGCGCTCGATGTCGTACAGTTCGTCGCGATGATGCACCGCCAGCGCAAGCTGATACTGGATGCTGCGCGATTCCGATTTGTTGGCGGGGCGCTTCGTGCGGTCGATCATGGCGCGGTAGTGAGACGGCACGGAGACCGTGATCTTCTCGATCGCCGCGGGATCGATCCTTGCCTCGGCGAGTGCCCCGATGAAGGCCTCGGTCGCGGAAAGCGCCTGGCGCGAGGTGCAATAGGGCTTGAGGCCGATACGGTGGGCGAGCGGCGGCGCGCCCGGCCCGGCCTCGGACGGTGGGGCGATCGCGTCTTCCTTCCACACCCACGACACTTTGCCGAGGATCGCGTCGTCGCCGTGCATCCCGCTCGCCGCCGCAAACGCCGCCAGGATGCCGCTTTCAACCGCGGTCGCGAGCACGAACCAGCGCGGCGCCGGCTCCTCCTCGATCCGGCCGGCGACGCCGGTGGCGCTCGCCCCCGCGATCGCCATTGCATCGCGGATCTGCCGCTCGGACAGGCCGAGGATTTTCGCCGCGACCGCCGCCGCGCCGATGCCGCCGGTGAGGAATGTCGGCCAGACCCCGCGATAGAGAATCTCGGCGCCCCGCGCGGCGAGGCCCAGGCTCAGCATCGTCTGATATCCGGCGAGCAGGCCGTCGAGCGCGGCCTCGCCGGTGGCGCCCGCGAGCGCGGCCGCGACCAGGGCCACCGGCACCACGACCGAGCTCGGCGTCACGCAGCAGCCGATTTGGATGTCGTCGCATTCGGTGAGGCGGCACGCGGTCACCAGCATCGCCGCGGCGCACGCCGTATTGTCGAGCAGGCTTTTGGGCGGCGCGGCGAAAGCGGCGCGCTTCAGCGCCTTGTGGGTCGCTTCGATCTCGGTCGTCCCGGCGCCTGCCCAGGTGCAGCCGAGCGCGTCGAAGAGATGGAGCTTCACCTTGTCGACGAGCGCCGCGTCAAGCTCGCGCCCGCGGAAGGCCGCGATCCACGCCGCAAGATCGGGCAGAAGGCGCAGGTCAGCCGGCACGGCGCGCAGCCCCGGTGCCGCCTGCATTCACGCGAAGCGCTCCGCATGCGTCCATGCGGGCGAACTCTGTTGTGCGCGCCGCGCCTTGTCAACCCGCGAGGCGCGGCCTACCGCCTTCCGGCGCGCTAGCGAACCAGCAGCTTGATCGCCATCACCACGCACGCGGCGGCGATCAGACTGTTGAAGGCAAGGCGGCCGTCACTGGCCGCCATCACGGCATAGAGCATCGATTGCATCGTCGGCCTCATGCGAAGAAGAACGGGCCCGATCCACGCGCATGAGAGTCAGCGCAACAGTGCTAACGATGCGTTGAGATTATCCGCAGCTCGATATTGTCATGCCGCCAATGCCGCGAAAATGCGACTTCAATTATTCGCGGCGGCGAGCTTTGCCGCGCCGGTCCAGGCAAGGACGAAGCCGATGGCGGCGATGGCGGCGCTGATCGGCGCGGCGAGAATCCAGGTGACGATGGTGTCGAAATCCGGGCCGCCGATCATCGGCGCACGCGTGCCGGCCCAGCGCAGGATCTCGGCGATCGTGAAAGGCGGCCATTGCCCCTGCCACAGCCACAGCATGATCTGGGCGAAGATCACGAGCACGCTGCACAAGATGAGCTGCGTGCCGAGCGAAACCTGAAAGCGGCCGGTCCTCAGCCCGTCTTCCTTGCGTCGCATCTCCGACATGGATATCCCGCCTTTCTTCGCGGGGGACCATACCGGCAACCCGTTGATGGGATTGGTGAGCCCGGTCACAGCTTTGCCGATTTTCATCGCCAATGCGGGAAAAGTTCGAGCGAAATCACCGGAACAGATGGCGCCGCTGCGGATTCATGCGGCGCAGATCGCCGCGGCGCGCCGTGACGCCGTGGCGGTCGAGGAATTCGAGGATCTGGATCGCGACCTTGCGCCCGTTATCGAGCCGGTCGCGGAATTGGGCGGCGCCGAACTGGCCGTCGGGCGCGGCGGCGGCAAGATCGGCGGCCACCTCCACCATTTCGGCGATGGTCGCGCGCAGGAAGAAATGATCCTCGGCGACCTCGCTGACGATGCCCATGCGCGCAAGCGCCTTGAGGAGGCGGCGCACCGTCGCATCGTCGCCGCCGACCGATGCCGCCAGGTCATGGACGCGCGGCGGCCGGAACCGCGCCGCGTCCGACAGCAGCGGCGCGATCCGGGCCCAGAGGCTCGCATCGCGCGGCGCGAGCGCCGCTTTGTGCGCCGGAAGCCGCACCCGCGCAGCCTCGAAAGCGAGCACCCCGTCGCGCGCCAGGAGCGGAAGCAGAGCCGAGAGAACCGGCGCCGGCAATCGCGGCTCGATCTCGGCGCGCAGACGCTCGAGCCCCATTCCCGGGAGATCGGGATTGCCGGCGTGGAACGCCGCGAGCGCCGTCGCAACGCTTGCCTTCAACCGCTCGAACGATGCGCCCGCGAGCGCCACTTCCGAACCCGGCGCCGCAACCCGGACAAGGGCAAGCCGCTTCGCGATCGCGTCAAGCTCGTCGCTTCCCAGGATGCGGTCGCGCGCATAGGCGGTAAGGTCGACGAAGAACGGCGCCGCGGCGAGCCGCGCGGCGAGCGAGGCTTCGGCGTCGGCGAGCCCGTGGGCCGCAAGCTGCTTGAGCCGCTCGGCCGTGCGACGCCGACGCTGCGGCGCGCGCAGGTCGAGGAAGCGCCCGCCGCCGATGGTGCGCTGCCCGGCCGTGTCGCGCACGACGAAGCGGTCGCCCTCGCCCGCCGCGATCGGCCGCTCGAGCACGAGCTGCACCCGTCCCGAAGACCCGGGCGCGATCGGCGCTTCTTCCAGCAGCACGATCCGCGCGCCGACATTGGCCGCGGCGTGATGGAGCCGCACCGGCATCCATTGCGGCACCGGCTTCGCCTCGCCGGCAAGAACGTCGAGCGTCGCGTCGATCCGGTCGCTGGGTGCGTGCAGCACGGGATCGAGCACCATGTCGCCGCGCGCGATCGCATCCTTGCCGATCTTTTCGCCAACGAGATTGAGCCCGCAGCGCTGACCGGCGAGCCCGCGCTCCGCCGGCCGGTTCTGCGCATGAATGGCGCGCACGCGCGCGTCGAGGCCCGATGGGCTGATCTTCACGGTCTGGCCGACCGCGACCGTGCCCGACAGCACCGTGCCGGTCACGATCGTCCCTGCACCCGCAAGCGCGAAGCAGCGATCGACGGAAAGGCGGAAGCGTCCGCCCGCGCTCCGCGCCGCCAGTGCGCCGGCCGCGGCAAAGAGCCGCCGGCGCAACTCGGGCACGCCTTCGCCGGTCACGCTCGAGACCGAAACGATGTCCGCGCCGGAAAGCGAGGTGCCGTCGAGCGCCTCGGCGATCTCGTCGGCGGCCTCCGCGCGCCGCGCGTCCGGCACTGCGTCCACTTTGGTGAGCGCGACGAGACCGTGCGCGATGCCGAGAAGATCGACGATGGCGACATGCTCGACCGTCTGCGGCATCACGCCGTCATCGGCCGCCACGACGAGAAGCACGAAATCGATGCCGGTGGCGCCCGCCAGCATGGTGCGCACGAGCCGCTCGTGCCCCGGCACATCGACGAAGCCCAGCACCGATCCGTCCTCGCCCGGCAGATAGGCGAAGCCCAGTTCGATCGAGATGCCGCGCTCTTTCTCTTCCTTGAGGCGGTCGGTGTCGACACCGGTCAACGCCTTCACCAGCGCGGTCTTGCCGTGGTCGATATGGCCCGCCGTGCCGATGATCATAGGTGACACACAACTCCCTCTCCGTCCCCGGGGGCGGAGAGGGTCGGGGTGAGGTGGGGGATTCCAGAGCGCGCGGAGAAACCCACCTCACCCCCCGCCCTCTCCGCCCTGAAGGGCGGCGAGGGAGCTAAGCCGCGCGGCATCATTCCGTCATGCTGGCATAGAGGCCGTCACAGCCGCAATAGCGCGCGAGCGCGGCCCGGACTGCTGCAGCGTCCGCGGCTAAATATTGTGCCGGCCCGACTTGCGCCGTGCGCTCACCGCCACTGATCGACGGAGACGGTCTTCTCGTGGCGGCCGGAGATCATCTTCCAGGCGCCTTGCGTCTCGCCGCCTGTGACGACGATGTTGATGTCTTTGGCCTGGAATTTCGCGACCAGTTCGTCGGGCTTTGCCTTGAGGTAGCTCGCGAAGGGTTCGACGCCGGCGACCGCGAGCGGGTGGGTGAGCGTCTGAACCCACTGATCGTCCCAGAATTCGCGCGCGGGGAGCTTCGAATTCTCGGCGCACCAGGCCGCGAGCTTTTCCTTCGTATCGAAGCCGCGCTCGACAAAGAGGCGCGCGACGATCGGGTCCATCACGATGAGCGGAGGCGTGTGCTCGGTCGCGACCAGGCTGCGGTGAAACGTTTCCTGCCACGTCTCGCGCGGACCGAAGCCCGATTGGGTGTAGCGGCCGCCGAAGAACAGGCTGACCGTGCTGTCGGTCGGCTTGAAGCCCTTTTGCACGTGGAGCGGCTGCCACGGGCTGCGTTCCTCGTTCTCGGGGAAGCAGGCGCTATAGCCGTACCAGTTGCCGAGCGTTCCCATATAGGACTCGTCCGGCACCGACCCGCCCTGAAGATTCTGCGACAAGAGGGAATAGGCGCGCCCGATCGTCGCGTTGGCGTGGTTATAAGGACCCATCGCGCCGATCCCGGCGTTCATGCCAATCTCGGTGCGGACCGGGCCGTTGACCACGGCGATCGTCGCCATCGAGGTCGTGCTGCTGGATTTCGCCGTGATGCCGCTCGCGGCAAGCGCCAGGATCACCGGGAAATATTCGGGCCGCGCGCCCGCCATCACCGCGTTGACCGCGACCTTCTCGACATTGAATTCCCAATATTCGCGGAAATTGGTGGGTCTCAGACGCCCCACGATCTCGTCGGGCTTGTGGCTCGTGCCTGCGAGCATCGCCGCGACGCGTTCCTCGGTCGGGAGCGTGATCGGCAGGAAATCGGTCCAGTTGTTCTCGGCGAAGAGACGCTGCAGATTGTCTTCGCTGTCGGGCGGAAGAAGACGCGGGATCGAGCGGTCGAACGACAGGCCCTTCAGATCCTCGTCGGTCAGCGGGCCCGACACCGCGTCGATGATCTCCTGCATGAAGGGACGTTTCGAGATCGGATCGACGCCCTCGATATAGGCGCGCAATTCGGCCGGCGAGATATCGACGACGGGCTGCGGCACATAGGCCTGCCGCGTGCGCGGCATCCCGTTGGCGAGCGCCGTCGCCCGCGCCAGACGCGCGAACACATGGGTGTGGACCGCGACACTCGGTACGCCGGCTTCTTCGAGAGACATCGCCAACCCGACGACCGTCGGGCTACAGGTGCTTCATAAACCGACGCCGAGAATGGCAGCGTCGCCGTCCGCTTCGATCTTCTTGCGCATTGCCGGATCGTCGACCCAGCTTTGGCGCGGCTTGATGATCGAGGTCTTCACGGCCGGCAGATGCTCGCCGAACCACCGCTGCAGCTGTTCCATGAAGGCTTCGGAATTGTCGAAGAGACAATCGACCAGATAGACAAGCTTGCCATCGAGGCTTTCGGGACGCGGGGCGAGCCGCTTGCCTTTCACCTGCGGCGGGAATCCGCGGGGATCGTGAACCGTCAAGCCACTAGCCATGCGTCACTCCCACATACCGATGGGCGGATATTGCCGCCGCCGCTCCGTCGCCTGCCGATGCGACAGCACGACCGAGCCAGCCGGACCGCGCCGACCCCGCCGCGTATAGACCCGCCGATCGGGTCCCGAGCGACGGGTCGGTCTTTATTCTACCCTCGTCGTCCAACGCAACGGCCCCTGCAAGGAACATCGTGTTGGGCACCATTCCAATATAGGCAAACACGCCGGCGAGGTCCACGATCTCGGTCTTGCCGCGCCCGGCAACGCGCACGCCCGTGACATGATCGTCGCCGAGGATTTCCTCCACCACCGTGTCGCAGCGCAGCTCGATCTTTTTCTGCGCCGAAACGGCATCGCGATAGGCGGCCTGCGCCGACAGCGCGTCGCCGCGATGGAAGATGATCACGCGCTCGGCGAACTCGGCCAAGGTCAATGCCTCCTGCGCCGCCGAATCACCGCCGCCCACGACAGCGACGACCTTGCCCTTCATGATGGGCGCATCGCAGCTCGCGCAATGGCTCACGCCTTTGCCGAAGAGCCGCTCCTCGCCCGGCACGCCAAGCTTCTTGAGCGCGGTTCCGGTCGCGATGATGATCGCCGCAGCGTCGTGCTCGTCGCCGGCCGCCGTCGCGACGCGCCACCCGCCGTTGCGGGCGCTCAATCCCATGAGCTCGGTCATCGCAAATTCCGCGCCGGCCGACGCGGCCTGCTCCTGCGCGATCGGGCAAAGGTCATAGCCCGCAATGCCGTCGGGAAATCCGGGATAGCCGTCGATCCGGTTGATGCTCAGAAGCTGCCCACCGAGCACGTCGCCGGTCAGCACGAGTGTCTTGCGGCCCAGCCTGGCGCTGGTGAGACCCGCGGTCAGCCCGGCAATGCCGCCGCCCGCGATGACGATATCGAATGCGCTGCTCACATCCGGAAGGATGGGACGGATCGCCCTTGCCGGCAAGCCCGATCCGTGTCAAAGCGCGGATCGGGGAAGGGAACGCCGGGGACATGGCGGGCTACGATTACATCATTGTGGGCGCCGGCTCGGCCGGGTGCGTGCTCGCCAACCGGCTGAGCGCGGATGGCGCGGCCAAGGTGCTGCTGCTCGAGGCCGGCGGACGCGACTGGAACCCCTATATCCACATGCCGCTCGGCATGCGCAAGCTCAGCCCGCACGCGCAGCTCAATTGGCGCTTCGCGACCGAGCCCGAGCCCAATTGCCACAACCGCGAGATCTTCATCCCGCGCGGCAGGGTGCTGGGCGGGACCTCGTCGATCAATGCCATGATCTATGCCCGCGGCCACCCGCTCGACTACGACCAGTGGCGCCAGCAAGGCCTTGCCGGATGGGGCTATGACGACGTGCTGCCGTTCTTCAAGCGATCGGAGAATAGCTGGCGCGGCGAGACGCCGCATCACGGCAGCGGCGGCCCGCTCGCGGTGTCGCAGGCGGGGCGGCGCAGCGCCCTCTTCGAGATGTTCTCGCATGCGGCAAGCGAAGCGGGTTTCCCGGTCAGCGACGATTACAATGGCGCGATGCCCGAAGGCGTCGCCGTGCCCGATTTCACGATCGGCCGCGGGCGGCGCCAGTCGACCGCGCGGGCCTTTCTGCGCCCGGCAATGAAGCGCCGCAATCTCACGGTCGAGACCAACGCGCTTGCCCATCGCGTCGTCGTGCGGGCCGGCCGCGCGGTTGCCGTCGAGTATGCGCGGAATGGCGAGAGCCGCACCGCCGAGGCCGAGCGCGACATCATCCTGTCGGGCGGCACCTACAATTCGCCGCAGCTTCTGCTGCTGTCGGGGATCGGACCGGCCGACGAGCTGAAGGCGCTTGGCATCGCGCCCGTGCTCGACCGGCCCGGCGTCGGGCGCAACCTTCAGGAGCATGCGAACGCGGTCATCACATTCGAGCTGAACCAGCCCTTGTCGATCGTCGGCGAGCTGCGCTGGGACCGGCTTTCGCTTGCGGTGCTGCGCTGGCTTGTGTCGGGCGCCGGCGTGGTCGGGACCATGCCGACGCAAGCGGCCTGCTTCCTGAAGATCAGGGCCGAGAGCGATCGTCCCGACATCGAGCTTCTGGTCAGTCCTGTGCTTCCGGAGGCGGTGCCGTGGTTTCCCGGCATCAAGCCGCCGGCGCCCCATTGCTTCTCGAGCCGGATCGCCCTCCTCCATCCGAGAAGCCGGGGCAAGGTGACGCTGCGTTCGGCCGACCCGGCCGACGCGCCGCGCATCTTTTGGAACCTGTTCGACGATCCGCTCGATCTCGAGACCTTGCGCGGCGGGCTCAAGACGGTGCGCGCGATCTTCGCCAAGGAGCCGCTCCGATCCGTCGTCGCCAAGGAGCGAAGCCCGGGCCCTCGCTATTCAAGCGATGCCGAGATCGACGACTGGATCCGCGGCAACGGACAGACGGCGCACCATCCCGCGGGCACATGCCGCATGGGTGCCGACGACGAAGCGGTCGTCGATGCGGAGCTCCGCGTGCGCGGGATCGAACGGCTGCGCGTCGCGGACTGTTCGGTCATGCCGCAGGTCGTGGGCTCCAACACCAATGCGCCCACCATCATGATCGCGGAGAAAGCGGCCGACTATATCCGCCACTGACGGCGCGGCCGGGTGGGGCTATCCTCTCCGCCGCGATCGCGAGCCTTGGAGACATCATGGTCGAGTTCGGTATTGGCGCGCCGGTACGGCGTAAAGAGGATCTTCGCTTTCTCACGGGCCGCGGACGCTCTCTGCCCGACATCACGCTTCCCCGGATGGCGTTCGCCGCGCTGGTACGCTCGCCGCACGGTCACGCGCGGATCAAGTCGATCGACACGCGCGCCGCCCGCGCGATGCCGGACGTGATGGCGATCCTCACCGGCGCCGATCTCATCGCCGACGGGCTGAAACCCATTCCTCCCCAGGCCGCCATCGCGGGACCGCCCGACGTCGAGCTCCGCGTGCCTGCCGGGTCGAAGGTGTTCATCGCGGGCATCCCGACGATGGCGACCGACAAGGCGCGCTTTGTCGGCGAGCCGGTCGCCATCGTGATCGCCGATTCGCACGACGCCGCGAGAGACGCCGCCGAGCTGATCGAGGTCGAGTACGAGCCGTTATCCGCGGTGGTTCATGCGGCCAAGGCGATGGAGCCGGGCGCGCCGCTCGTGTGGGACCAGTGCGCCGCCAACACCAGCGCCGACGGCGATGTCGGCGACAAGGCGGCCACCGACGCGGCCTTCGCGCGCGCCGCTCATGTCGTCCGCCTTGACACCTGGATCCAGCGCGTCACCGGAGCGCCGATGGAGCCGCGCACGGCGATCGGCGATTGGGATCCCGCGTCCGGACGCTACACGATCTATGCCGGCACCGGCGGCGGCGTGGTGCGCGAGCGGCAAATCCTCGCCAGCGTGCTGAATGTCCCCGAGGAATCCTGTCATGCGCTGTGCGGTGACATGGGCGGCAATTTCGGCACCCGCAACACGTTCTTCCCAGAATACGGGCTGCTGCCATGGGCGGCGCGCAAGATCGGGCGTCCGGTGAAATTCTATGGCGACCGCACCGAATGTTTCGTCAGCGATTATCAGGGCCGCGACCTTACCGTCACGGCGGAGCTGGCGCTCGACGCGGAAGGCAATTTCCTTGGCATTCGCGGCACCAATCTCAGCAATGTCGGCGCCTACACCGCGCATTTCACGCCGCTGCGCAAAGGGCTCGGCATCATGTCCGGGGTCTATAACATTCCGGCGGTGCATTTCCGCGGCTGCGCCGTCCTCACCAACACGATCCCGACGACGCCCTATCGCAGCGCGGGGCGGCCCGAGGCGATCTATGTCATCGAGCGCATCATCGACCTCGCCGCCGAGCAATGCGGCTTCGACCGGATCGAGCTGCGCCGGCGCAACCTGATCCCGGTCGACGCGTTTCCCTACACCAACGGCGTCGGCATCATCTATGACAACGGCGAGTACGAGCGCGGCATGGACACCGCGCTGTCGTTGTCGGACTGGCGCGGCTTTGCCGCCCGCAAAGAGGCGGCGAAGAAGCGGGGCATGCTTTTGGGCATCGGGCTCGCCAATTACATCGAGGGCGCGGGCGGCTTCCCGCGCGAGCGCGCCGAGGTCACGATCGAACCCGAAGGACGGGTCGAGCTCGTGCTCGGCACCATGAACAGCGGCCAAGGCCACGAGACGAGTTTCGCGCAGCTCCTGACCCAATGGCTGGGCGTGCCGTTCGAGAGCGTCGATTTCGTGGCGCACGACACCGACCGGGTGAGCGCCGGCGGCGGCTCGCATTCGGGCCGCTCCAT
>DATJLY010000011.1:0-4219 GCA_035509095.1 Allostellaceae bacterium
GGACGGCGTGGCCGCCGACACGATCCGCTTCGGCGAGCTTAATTATGCCCGCGAGGCGCGCGCGTCCTACGAGGATTTCCGCCGCGCGCGCGACCGCGGCGTGCTGCCCAAGGGCGTGCGGTTCCAGGTCTGTTTGCCGACGCCTTTCGCGGTGATCCGGCCGTTCTGCACATTCCAATCGGCGCCCCAGATCGAGCCCGCCTACGAGGCCGCGATGCTGCGCGAGGTTGCGAATATCTGCGGCGAGATCCCGCATGCCGACCTCGCGATCCAATGGGACGTGTGCATCGAGATGGTGATGTGGGACGGCCACCATCCGCGCCTACGCGCGCTGCCGGACATGGAAAACGAGTTCGCGCAGCGGTTCCGGCGCCTTTCCGGCGTGGTGCCGAACGGGGTCGAGCTCGGGTTCCACCTCTGTTACGGCGATCTCGACGGCAAGCATTTCGTCGAGCCGCAAGACACCGGCAAGATGGTGGAGCTTGCGAACCTGATCATCGAGAGCGCGGGGCGGCCCGTGGCGTTCATGCACATGCCGGTCCCCGTCAGCCGCGATGACGAGGCCTTCTTCGCGCCGCTTGCCGGGCTCAAGCTCGGGGCCGGCACCGAGCTTTATCTGGGCCTCGTCCATGCCGCGGACGGAATCGCCGGCACCAAGCGGCGCATGGCGGCGGCGCGGAAATTCGCGCCCGAGTTCGGCATCGCCACCGAATGCGGCATGGCGCGTGCCCGCACGCCCGACGTGGTGCAGGACCTGATCCGCGTCCACGCGGGCGCGGCGCTTTAGCGGCCTGGCATGGCGAAGGCGAAGAAATCCCCTTCCACGCGGCTTGCGACGCCGTCGACGTCGTTCGTGACCATCGCCGGCGTGCGGCTCGAAGTGCGGCGGCTTGGGCGCGGCAAGCCGCTGCTGATGCTGTCGAGCGAAGAGATGCTCGAGCCCGATCACGCCTTCGTCGCCGACCTGGCCGGCCGGTTCGAGATCATCATTCCCTCGCCCCCGGGCTTCGGGCGGTCCGAGCGCCCGGACTGGATCACCGGCGTCGATGATGTCTCTTATCTCTATCTCTCGCTGATCGAGAAACTGGGTCTCAAGGCGGTGACGCTCGTCGGGTTCTCGCTGGGCGGCTGGATCGCGGCCGAGATGGCGGTCAAGGACGATGCGCGGCTGGCGCGGATGATGCTGGTGGCGCCTTATGGCGTGAAGTTCGGCGGCGTGCTCGACCGCGATATCGCCGATCTGTGGTGGTTGGCGCCGGAAAAGGTCGCGGCGCTCAAATGGTACGATCCCGTGAACGGCCATCGCGACGTGGCGGCGCTGTCGGATGACGCGCTCACCGAGATCGCGCGCAACGCGGAGTCATTCGCGCGCCTCTGCTGGGAGCCCTTCATGCACGATCCGAAGCTCGCCCATCGGCTGGACCGGATCGCCGTGCCGACGACGCTCGTCTGGGGCGCCAATGACGGGATCCTGCCGCCCGATTATGGGCGGAACTACCGCAAGCTGATCCCGGGCGCGCGCCTCAAGATCATTCAGAAAGCCGGCCATCTGCCGCATCTCGAGCGGCCGCAGGCCTTTCTTGCTCATTTCCAAGAGTTCGCGACGCGGAGCTGACCCATGGAGTGCTGGCATTTCTCGGAATTTCCCTATCCTCATTTCCCCGCCGACGAGCCGCAGTCGCGGATCAATCTCCCGAGCAAGCATTTCGATCCCGCGATCGGCGCCGATCTCTACAACCGCTATCTCGACGAGCATTGCCTTGCCGACGAGCTCGGCCTCAACATCATGCTCAACGAGCATCATCAGACGCCGACCTGCCTCAACGCGGCGGCGCCGCTGTCGGCCGCGATCCTTGCGCGCCAGACCCGCAACGCGCGGATCTGCATCCTCGGCAACCCGATCGCGCATCGCAACGATCCGATCCGCATCGCCGAAGAGATGGCGATGGTCGACTGCATCTCGCGCGGGCGGCTCGAATGCGGGTTTGTGCGCGGCGTGCCCTACGAGATATTCGCGTCGAACTGCAATCCCGCCGAGACGGTGGACCGGCTGTGGGAAGGCGTCGATCTCGTGATCCGGGCCTGGACCACGGTCGACGGACCCTTCAATTACGAAGGCCGGTTCTGGCAGAGGCGGTCGATCAATGTGTGGCCGCGGCCGTTGCAGAAACCCTATCCGCGCATCTGGATCACGAGCTCGTCCGATACGGAAGGCGTCACGCGCATGGCCGAGCGAGGCTATGTCTTCGCGATCTTCCTGCAGCCTTGGACCACGGTTAAGGCGATGTTCGACGTCTATCGCAGCCATTTCGTCGAACGCGGCCTGCCGGGAGGCGGCGGCATGGCCTATATGCCGCTCGTCTTCACCGGCGATTCGGAAGAGGATGCGGAGAAAGGCGCCGCGGAATTGCGCTGGTACCTCACCGGCGCCCGCTCGCCCGCGCATTACCGGAGCCCGCCGGGCTATCTCCCGCTTGGCGCGATGACCCGGATGATGCGCTCGGCGGCGCTGCCGGTTGGCGCCCAGCTCCGCGGCCGCGGGCTCGACGCCCTGCGCGAGGAAGGCATCCTCTTCTACGGCACGCCCGACACGATGGTGAAGCAGATCCGCGCCTATTACGACAAGGTCGGCGGGTTCGACCATCTTCTCATGATGCAGCAGGCGGGCTTCATGAGCCACGAGCGCACGGCGCGCAGCATGACCCTCTTCGCCAAGGAGGTCTATCCGCGCATCCGCGACCTTGCCCCGACCCGTGCCACCGAGCGCGCGAAGGTCGCGGCCGAATAGCGCTATACCTTCTCCAGCACCTTCGCCCAATCGGCCAGCATCTCGAACTCGTGGCCGACGCGGAGCGTCACCGCGAATTGGCTGAAGCCTGCTTCCTTCACCTGGCGCACGGCGGCCACCATCTCGGCTTCGGTGCCGGTATATGTCAACGTGCGCAAGAGCTCGGGCGTGACGAGCGCCTGTTCCTCGGGACGCAGGAACATCAAGTGTCCGCGATGGTTCGAGAGATAGCGCGCATCGGCGGGCTCGTAGCGCCGGTAGATCTCGCGATAGGCGTCGAGGATCGGCTGGAATTGCGGCGGCAGGCGGAAGCCCAAGGTGCCCAGCTCCTCCTGCTCGGCGAGGTCATGGAACATCATGGTCGCGGACGGCCCGGCCTGCGCGCGGGCGCGCGGGCTGTCCACCGCCTCGCCGTCGGCCAGCACGCAGCCATTGCCGAAGGTCGTGGAATAGAGGTCCTTGGGCTCGCGCCCCGCCTTCTGCCATTCCTCGCGCATGGCGCCGAGCGCGGCAGCGGCGCCGCGCGGATTGCCGCCGATCATCCAGCCGGTGCCGAGCTTTGCCGCGAGCGCGCGGCCTTTGGGGCCGAACGCCGAGATGTGGAACGGGATCGGGTCGTCAAGATTGATGAGCCCCAGCTCGGGATTGAGGAAGCGGATCTTGTGCGGGCCGCCTTCCTCGGACCATTCGACCGTCTCGCGCGCCAGCAGCCCGCGCACGACGCGGATATAGTCTTCGAGCCGCTTCAAGGTGACCGCCGGCAGGCCGAGCGTGCGCCGCGCGGTGAACCCGGTCGAGAGCGCGCAGACGATGCGGCCCGGTGCCAGCGCGTTCAACGAGGCAAGCGCGCTTGCCGCCACAGGTGCGATCCGGTTCGAGGGGATCAGCACGCCGGTGCAAAGCTTGATGCGCGAGGTCTGCATTGCCGCCGCCGCCATCGCCACGAAGACATCCGCGTTCAAAAGCTCGGTGTCGTAGAACCAGGCATGGGTGAACCCCATCTCCTCGGCGCGCTTCACCACCTTCCAGTGATGTGCCGATGTCGCGAGCTGTATTCCATATTCCATGACGCCGGCTTCCTCCCGATGAACCGTCGCGCCCAACATAGGCTGGGCGGGCGAATTCGCCCACTCGCCTTCTTCTGAAGAGCAGCGCTTTGCGATCGCATTAAACACTACCACCGTCGATCGGACGCTGACTAGAATGCGTGCAACTTCAAGAAGGGACGCGCCGATGATGTATAGCCGCGATCGTATTCTCACGACCCATGCCGGTTCGCTGCCGCGTCCGCCCGACGTCCGCGACATGGTGATGGCGAAGTCGCGCGGCGAGACGGTCGACGAGGCGGCGCTTGCGAAGCGCCTCGACGCGGCGGTCGCCGCGGTGGTTCGCACCCAGATCGATTGCGGCCTCGACAGCGTCAATGACGGC
>DATJLY010000012.1:0-9919 GCA_035509095.1 Allostellaceae bacterium
CCCCGCACCGCCTGCAACGTGTCGCCGAACCCGCCGCTGTGGCCATAGTCGACGAAGAGCGCGGCGCCGCCAAAGCGGGCGATCCGCGCCCCCAACCGTTGCGCGAGCGCCAAAGCGGCGGGACAGATTTCGCGGACCGTGCCGGGCGCCGCGTCGCCCGCGCTGTCGCTGCTGCGCGATGGCGCCCGCGTCCAGGCGAGGGTTCCGTCGGCATCGAGGCCGACGAGCCGCTCGAACCAGCCATCCTCTTCGCGCACGAATTGCCGGATCGGCAGAGCATCGAGAAATTCGTTGGCGACAAGGATCAATGGTCCCGGCGGCAAGCTCGACTCATCGGCGTGCCAGGTGGGAGCGTATGCCGACAACGCCGCTTCCTGCTGCTTGCGCAGCGCCGGGCTTTCCTCGACGAGATGAAGTCCGAGCGCACGCAGGAACGCGGGCACGAGCCGCGCCGCGCGCAAGGCGTCGCCGAGCAGCGTGCCGCGGCCAGGCCCGAGCTCGGCCAGGATGACGGGATCGGGCGCGCCCATCCGCTGCCACAGATCGATGCACCACGCGCCGATCAGCTCGCCGAAGACCTGGCTGATCTCGGGCGCCGTGGTGAAGTCGCCGCGCGCGCCCAGCGGATCGCGGGTCGTGTAGTAGCCCGCGTCGGCATCGGTGAGCGCCGCCGCCATGAAGTCCGCGACCGAAAGCGGGCCTTCCTTGCGGATGCGCCGGGCGAGGCGCGCGGCTAGGTCCGCGCCGGGTGCGTCAGCGCATACCATAGGACCAACGCTCCGGCGAGGACGAGCGGGATCGACAAAAGCTGTCCCATGGTGGCGCCGTCATAAAGAAAGCCGAGATTGGCGTCGGGCTGACGGAACTCCTCGCCGACGATGCGCGCCACGCCATAGCCCATCATGAAGACCGCGGTCAGCGTGCCGGGACGCGCGCGCACCGCGTTCGAGCGCTGCAGGAAATAAAGCAGCAGGAACAGCAGCACGCCCTCCATCGAGGCCTCGTAGAGCTGACTCGGATGGCGCGGCAGTCCCAACGGGTCGGATGGAAACACCATCGCCCACGGCACCGTGGTCGGACGGCCCCACAGCTCGCCATTGATGAAATTGGCGATGCGCCCGAAGAACAGCCCAATCGGCACCGCGCAGGCGATGATGTCCGCCAACGCGAGAAGCGCGATGTTGCGCTGTCGGCAGAACAGGATGAGCGCCACCAGCACGCCCAGCGCGCCGCCGTGGAACGACATTCCGCCGTGCCACACTTTCAGGATCTCGCTGGGCGTCGAGAAATAATAGTCCGGCCGGTAGAACAGCACATATCCGGTGCGGCCGCCCAGGATCACGCCGAGCGTCGCCCACACCAGGAAATCGTCGATGTCCTGCGGCCGCGCCACGACCGGGGGCTTTTTCGCCAGCGCAAGGCAATAGCGCCAGCCGATCAGCAGCCCGGCGATATAAGCGAGCGCATACCATCTTATCTCGAACGGCCCAAGCGAGACCGCCACCGGATTGATGGCCGGATAGGGAATGGTGAACATCGCGCCTTTGGCTCTTGGCTCTCAGCGATAGGGATCGGGCGCGGCGAGGAAGGAACGGACATAGGCGCCGACCCCATCCTCGAGCGACTGGGTCGGCTCGTTGTATCCGGCTTGCCTCAGCCGCTCCATGCGGGCCTCGGTACGGTACTGATAGCGCGCGCGCAGCTCGACCGGCGTGTCGACATAGTCGATGAGCGGCGCGCGGCCGACCGCCCGATAGACCGCCGCGGCAAGGTCGGCGAAGCTGCGCGCCGTGCCACTGCCGGCGTTGAAGAGGCCATTGACCTCCTCGCGGTCGAAGGCGAACAGCATCATCGCGACGACATCCTCGACCGCGACGAAGTCCCTGAGCTGCCCGCCATCGGCATAGTCGGAATGATGCGAGCGGAAGAGCCGGCACGGCTCGCCCGCCAGCGCGCGGGGGAAGATCTGCGCCGCCACCGACATCATGCCGGCTTTGTGATACTCGTTCGGGCCGTAGACGTTGAAGAACTTGAAGCCGGCCCATTGCGGCGGCGCGGGCGCGCGCCGTTCGACGAGCCGCGCGACGCGGCGGTCGAAGAGATGCTTCGACCAGCCATAGGAATTGAGCGGCTTCAGCCGCGCGAGCGCCGCGGCGCTGCCGTCATCGTCGAAGCCCGCCGATCCATCGCCGTAAGTCGCCGCCGACGAGGCATAGAAGAGGCGCGTGCCGTGCGCGGCGCACCACTGCCACAGATCGAGCGACAACGTGAAATTCGACTGGACAACGAGGTCGGCATCGCGCTCGGTGGTGGAAGAGATGGCCCCCATGTGGAAGAGCGCGCGCACCTCGCGCGCATGCTGATCGAGGAAGTCCATCAGCGATTCGGGCTGGACCACCGCGGCGAGCTCGCGCTTCTGCACGTTGCGCCACTTCTCGTCCGTGCCCAGCCGGTCGCACACGACCAGATCGCGTTCGCCGCGTTCCTCGAGCGCCGCCACGAGGTTCGACCCGATGAAGCCGGCGCCGCCGGTGACCACGATCATGACGGGTGCGCTTATAGCCCAATCACGCAACCAGCGCTCGCGCCTTCTCCCGTCACGGCGCCGGCGGCATGACCTTGACGAAACGCCTGTCCATGAGCGGCTCGAGCTTCGCATCGGTCTTCATCTGGCCTTCGCCGCGGTACCAGGCCATCTGGCGCTCGACATCGGGCACGTCGATCCGCAGATCGGCATCGATATAGGGAATGCCCGCCCGGACCATCGCCTCGGGCTGTCCCAGATACTGCGCGATGAGGGCGACGATGGCCGGCGCGGTCGGCCCGTCACGGCGCTTGCCGTCGGGGCCGGTGAAGGCGTCGTAATAATCATGCGCACCCTTGCGATAGGCCTTGAGGAACCGCGCGACCATGTCGGGCTGACCGGTCACCGCCTTCTGCGACGCGAAAGCGAGGTTCGCGAGATAACCGCCGGTCTCGTCGCCGACCCAGCCCAGGAGCTTCGCATCGCCGCGATCGATGAGCGGAAGCGCGCCGGTCGCCTGGAACACGGCGGAATCGGCGCGCCCGCCGGCGATCGCCGACGCGATGTTGGCGTTCGATTGCAGCGGCAGCAAGCGGACCGTCTTCACGTCGAACCCTTTGAGCTCGGCGGTGAGCGCCAAGGTCCATTGCAGTCCGGTCCCCATCTGGGTCAGCGCATAGGAATGGCCGCCGAGATCGCCGACGCGCGTCAACCCGCCCGCATAGGCGGCGTTCGACGCGACATAAGCGAGATAGTGGAACGACGGGTGCTCGGCGATGCCGCCGGCGATGATGCGCAGCCGGTCCTGCGCCGCGAGGTTGAAAAGGGCCGCGGTGATGGCGGCGATGCCGATATCGAGCGAGCCCGAGCCCACGGCTACGGCGATCGGCTGCTGGCTGTCGAAATAGGTCAGCTCGGGCGTCAGCCCCTCGGCCTCGAAATAATGCCGTTCGAGCGCGATGCCCAAGGCCGCCGAGTTGGCGATCTTGGTGACGCCGATCTTGACCGTCTCGGCCGCGGCCGGGCGGGGAACGGCAAAAGACAATGCGGCGGCAAGCGCCGCCGCGAGCGCCAAAACCTTCATGGGATCACCTCGTCATGGGACGCCGCCGTCCTGCAGCAAGGATAGGATCGGCGGCGCCGCGCGACGCTCAGTTCATCTGCAGGATCGACGACCCTTCCAGCACCACCGGCGCGGCCGCACCGGTATGGCTTGCATTCTTTTGTACCCACTCCCGCGCCACGCGGACGCTTTCATCGGTGCCGGCCTTGTCCTGATAGACCGACACGGTGAAGCCGCCATCGGCGGTGCGGGCCATCGAGTAGCTGACGAAGCCCTTGATGCCCCGGATCAGGCGCTCGACCTCGCCCTTGTTCTTCTCCAGGACGTCCATCAGCTCCTTCGCCCCTTTGCCGGAATAGGTTCTCGTGACCACGTGCATGGACCCCTCCCGTTGCAAACGTGTGTGCAAGAACTATCGACCGCGAGACTATGCGCGCCTTGCCGGCGTTAGGCAATTGAGACACAAGCCGCTAAGCTTCGCATGGAATCGATGTGAGGAGCCTCGCCCATGGCTACGGAGAACCGCCTCTTCGAGGATTTGGCGCGCGTCGCGTCCGGGGCGCTTGGCACGATCGCGGGCATGCGGGACGAGGTGGAGACGCGGGTTCGCGAGCAGATCGAGCGTGTCCTCGACCGGATGAACCTGGTGCGGCGCGAGGAGTTCGACGCGGTGCAGGCGATGGCCGCCAAGGCGCGCGCGGCGCAGGAGGATTTGGAAATCCGCGTCGCGGCGCTCGAGACGCGGCTCGCCGCGGTCGAGCATCCCGTGTCCAGCGTCCGGACGCCGGCACGGCGCGATCCGCGTCCGCGTCGATCCACGCCTCGATGATAAAACCCGCTTGCACCCGCACCTCAGGTCTGGCACCTTCATCTGGTGGGTGCGAGGCGCGCGACCTACCACATTTCGCGCAGTGGCTCGACCGAATGGTACCGAAGGAGGGCGCGATGACCTCTGCCGCCGTCGAGACGGCGCGACACCCCTCCAACCCCATCGACCTTGTCGAGGAGATCGTGCTCGCCAACGAGTGGCGTCACGACCGCGCCAGCGATGAAGAGATGGTGGTCGAGGTGTGCGGCCGCTGGTGCGATTATCGCTTGCTGTTCGTGTGGCATCGCGAGCTGAGCGCGTTGCACTTTTCATGCAATTTCGAGATGAAGGTGCCGCGCCCGCGCCGCGCCGCCGTCTATGAGCTTTTGGCCGCAGTGAACGAGCGGCTGTGGTTCGGCCATTTCGACCTGGCGCCGGCCGATCAGTCGCCGTCGTTCCGCTATGGCATCATGCTGCGTGGCGCCCCGGGCGCCAGCGCCGAGCAGATCGAGGACCTCGTCGACATCGCGCTCACCGAGTGCGAGCGGTTCTATCCGGCGTTCCAATTCGTCGTCTGGGGCGGCAAAAGCGCCGAAGAGGCCATCGCCCAGGCGATGATCGACCCGATCGGCGAGGCGTGAGTCCAAAACCCGCGACCGACCGCCCGATCCTGCTCGTCGGCTGCGGCAAGATGGGCGGCGCGCTTTTGGCCGGCTGGCGCGAGCGCAACGTGGCTCCCCGATATGTCGTGATCGA
Source organism: Allostellaceae bacterium (assembly GCA_035509095.1). Classification (GTDB taxonomy): domain Bacteria; phylum Pseudomonadota; class Alphaproteobacteria; order ATCC43930; family CGMCC-115725; genus DATJLY01. Next base: position 5,152 of record DATJLY010000012.1, read on the forward strand.
GCCGTCGAATGCGTCCCCTGCCGCTCGTGCGGACGAAGTGACCGTGCTCGTCGGGCCCGAGGAGCTGCCCGCCGATGTCGCGCCCGCCGCGATCGTGTTCGCGGTGAAGCCGCAATCGCTCGACGCGGTGGCGCCGCACTATCGCGGCTTCGCCGGCCGGGCCGCGTTCCTGTCGATCGCCGCCGGCAAGACGCTTCGATATTTCGCACGCCATCTGGGCGGCGCGGCCGCGATCGTGCGGGCGATGCCCAACACGCCCGCCGCGATCGGACGCGGCATCTCGGTCGCCTGCGCAGGACCGCGCGTCGGGCCGGCCGAGCGCGCGCTGTGCGGCGCGCTGCTCGAGGCGGTGGGCGAGGTCGCCTGGATCGAGGACGAAGCGTTGCTCGATGCGGTGACGGCGGTGTCGGGAAGCGGCCCTGCCTATGTGTTCCTGCTGATCGAATGCCTTGCCAAGGCGGGCGTCGCGGCAGGGCTGCCGGAGGATCTGGCATCGCGCCTTGCCCGCGCGACCGTGGCGGGATCGGGCGAGCTGGCGCGGATTTCATCGGACAGCGCCGCCGCATTGCGCGAGGCCGTGACGAGTCCCGGCGGCACCACGCGCGCGGCGCTCGACGTTCTGATGGCGCCGGGCGGCTTCGAGGCGATCCTGACCGAGGCCGTGGCGGCCGCGACCCGGCGCTCGCGCGAACTTGCGGATTGAACCGATCGGCTCATATCCTGTCGTGACGCGCAATCGGAGAGGCAGGAGGCCCTCATGCCCCGAGCCAAAAGACCGCGCCGGCGCGCCACGCCGGCAACCCCGGAGAACCGGCTGATCGACGCCGCGCTGACCTTGGCGGCGCGGCAGGGCTGGCGGCAAACCGGGCTCGCCGACATCGCGGCCGAGGCACGGATGAGCCTTGCCGAAGTCTACGCCCTGCACCGCAGCAAGGCCGGGATCCTGGTCGCGTTTTTGCGGCGCGTCGATGCGGAAGTGCTGGGCGGCGCCGATGCCGGCTCGGACGAGGGCCGGCGCGACCGCCTGTTCGACACGCTGATGCGCCGGTTCGAGGCGCTGAAGCCGCACAAGGCGGCGGTCCGGGCGATCTTGCGTGACAGTGTCGGCCGACCTGCCGCGGTGCTCGGCGTCGCGGCGTTGCGCCGGTCGATGCGCTGGATGCTCGAAGCGTCGGGCATCGCCACCACGGGATGCCGCGGCCGGCTCATGATCAGCGCGAGCTTGGCGCTTTACGGTTCGGTGATGCGCGTCTTCCTCAACGACGACAGCGACGATTTGGCGGCCACCATGGCGGCGCTCGACCGCGCCTTGAAGCGCGCCGAAGGATGGTGCCGCTATCTTCCGCGCGGCCGCTGGCGCCCGCAGGCCGATGCGGCGTGAAGGGGCGGCTAGTCGGCGCCTTCGGGTTGCGTGTGGCAGCACACGATCCGGTCGGGCCAAATCAATTCATCGCTGGAAGCGAGCACTTCCCGGCCCGTGCTGGCCACGAACCAAATGGCCACGATGCTCGCGATGATCGGATCGAAGGCCGGATAGCCCGTCGCGATCAATAAAAGCCCCGCCAGAACCGGCGCCAGCGATACCCACACATCGCCGAGATTGTGGATATAAGCGAGGCGGATGGCCGCATTGTGCTCGCTCGGCGCCAGGAGCAAGCGCGCGACGCCCCAATTGGCGGCGGCGGCCGCCAGCCCGACGGCGATGGGGACAAGCCCCACTACCGGAACCGGGTGAAAGAAACGTGCCACCGCCTCCCATAGCAGCACGCCGCTGACGCCGATGAGACCCACCGAGTTGAAGATATTGGCGGACCGGACCAGCGCCCGGGAGGGGCCGTGCGACACGAAAAAGGCAAGCCAGAGAGCGACAAGGCCCATTTCGTCCGAGAGATTATGGACGCTGTCGATGAGCAGGCTCAAGCTGTTGGCCTGATACCCGGCAGCCGCCTCGCCCACCGAAATGGCGGTATTGAGGAGCACGGCGGCCCCGACCGCCCGGCGATGGTGAGACATGGCCAAGAGTGTAACCCGAAGCGGCCGCGGGCGGACAGACCTTGGGTTAGAGGCTCATGGGAGGCAGTTTTACCGGTGACTCAATTTTGCAATGCAAAATTATTGACCAAATGCCCTTGACGGGGCTGGGGAATGCGCGCATATTGGCATTGTGCAGTGCAACATAAACGCCCGGTAATTCAGGAAAGGACCCCGCATCCCATGATGAATGGCAAGAACCCGTTCGACATCGACGTCACCAAGGCATTCGCCGGCTTCACTCTTCCCGCGATCGACCCCGAGAGCGTGATGGCGAGCCAGCGCAAGAATCTCGAGGCGCTGACCCAGGCCAATCAGCTCGCGGTCGAAGGCGTGCAGGCGGTGACCCGCCGGCAGGTCGAGCTTGCCCGCGAAGCCTTCGAGGGCGCTTCGGCGGCCTTCCGCGACCTCGTTTCCCCCGGCGCGCCGGAGGATCGCTTCGCCAAGAACGCGGCGCTCGCCAAGGAGGCGTTCGAGAAGGGCGTCGCCAATGCGAAAGAGATCGCCGAGCTCTTCAGCAAGGCCCACACCGATGCGTTCGACGTGATCACCAAGCGCATGAGCGAGAGCCTCGACGAGATCCAGGCCCAGGCCCGGTCGAAGATCCGCTGAACGATTATCAATTGTCGCGATTCCGGCCGGCGACGCTCGCCGGCCGTCAATCCGGCTTCAAGAGATAGCCGGTGCCCCGCACGGTCTGAAGATGGCGGGGAAAGCGCGGATCGGCCTCGATCTTGCGCCTGAGCCGGGTCATCTGAACATCGACCCGGCGCGAGCCGCCGTCGAGCTTTGCCGCTTCGGTCAGGATCTCGCGCGAGACCGCCTCGCCCGGCGCGCGCGCCAGCGCCATGAGAAGCGCCGTCTCGGATTCGGTAAGCCGCACCGGCTCGTCGCCGCGGAACAGCTCGGCACGCCGGAGATCGAGCCGGAACCGGCCAAAGCGAAGCTCGCTGTCGGCCGGCGGCGCCGTCTCGCGCGGCACGCGCTGAAGGATGTTGCGGATACGCAGCACGAGCTCGCGCGGCTCGAACGGCTTGACGACGTAGTCGTCGGCGCCGCGCTCGAGACCCGCGATCCGGTTGGCGGGCTCGGCCATCGCCGTCAAGAGAAGGATCGGGATGCCGCTTTCGCGGCGCAGGCTGCGGGTCAGATCGAGCCCGTCCTCGCCGGGCATCATCACGTCGACGACGAGGAGATCGAAGGCGAAGTTCTTGAGCTTCGCGCGTGCCTCGGCGGCATCGACCGCAGTGGTGACGCGGAACCCTTCGCCGGTGAGGTAGCGCCGCAGGAGCTCGCGCAGCCGCGAATCATCGTCCACCACCAGGAGATGCCGCTCGGCGCTGCCGTCCACCCCATCCCCCTCAGCGCGGCGGCGCGAACCGGTTGCGGTCGCTTTCGCCCGACATGATCCCCAGCATGACGCGGCGGAAACCCTCGACCGCGGCGCTGCCCGCCTCGCGGTAGGCCTTGGCGAGGAGCTGCCGCTGGGTCTCGGAGAGCTGGCGCTCGAGCTCGACGCCTTTGTGGGTCAGCTCCAAGAGCCGGCGACGGCGGTCGGCGCTGCCCGCCCGCTGCACGATGAAACCCTGCTGCACGAGCTGGCGCAGCACCCGCGAGAGGCTTTGCTTGGTGATGCGCAGGATCCCCAACAGGTCGCTGACGCTCATCTGCGGATTGCGGCCGACGAAGTAGATGACCCGGTGATGCGCGCGGCCGAAACCATGCCGGGCCAAAATCGCGTCCGGCTCGGCGGTGAAGTCGCGATACGCGAAGTAAAGGAGCTCCATCGCCTGGCGCAATTCCTCGTCGCGCGGGTTCACGGATGTGTGTGCCGGTTTTATGTCAGCCATGTTGACTAAATTCCCGCGGCCGTCGAAAATCACTGGGCCGTTCGGAAGAAGAATCCTACATAATGAACCTGTGAGGCACGAGGAACGCTGACATGGCCATGATTCCCTTCGACGATCGCGACGGCTTCATCTGGTTTGACGGCAAGCTGGTGCCGTGGCGCGACGCCCAGGTCCATGTCCTGAGCCATGGGCTCCATTATGCAAGCTGCGTGTTCGAGGGGGAACGGGTCTATGGCGGCCGGATCTTCAAATTGCGCGAGCACAGCCAGCGGCTCATCGACTCCGGCCGCATTTTGGGGTTCGAGGTCCCTTGGACCGCGGCGGAGATCGAGGCCGCGTCGAATGAGGTGGTGCGGGCGCAGGGCATTGTCGACGGCTATGTCCGGCCGATCGCGTGGCGCGGCGCCGAGCAGATGGGCGTCGCGGCACCGCTGACGAAGATCCACCTCGCGATCGCCGTCTGGGAATGGCCGGCCTATTTTTCCCCCGATGCCAAGATGAAGGGCATCCGCATGTGCTGGGCGAAATGGGCGCGGCCGGCGCCACATACGGCGCCGACCAAGGCGAAGGCCGCCGGCCTCTACATGATCTGCACCTTGTGCAAGCACGATGCCGAGGCCGCCGGATATGACGACGCGCTGATGCTCGACTGGCGCGGCCGGATCGCCGAAGGCACCGGCGCCAACATCTTCCTGGTAATCGACGGCGAGCTCCATACACCCACGCCCGACTGCTTCCTCGACGGCATCACGCGGCGCACCGTGATCGAGCTCGCCCGCGCGCGCCAGCTCAAGATCGTCGAGCGCGCGATCATGCCAGACGAGCTGGCCAAGGCGCAGGAGGTGTTCGTCACGGGCACCGCCGCGGAGGTGACACCGGTGGCCGAG
>DATJLY010000013.1:0-3422 GCA_035509095.1 Allostellaceae bacterium
GCGCCAATAGATTTTCCACTTGGGCGCAAGCCGGAATTCGAGACCCAGCTCGATATCGCGGTCGGCGCCGACAAAAGATTGGGCCGCGATGAGCCGGACCATCCCCTGGTCGGTCGCAAACCAATCCGACGCGGCCTCCGCCGCCCGTGCCGCCGGGGTCAGCAGCAGGGCCGGAAGCGCGAGCGCGGCTATCGTCGCCTTGGACGCCATGGTGAGCGCTTGTAAGCCGCCCGCGGCGACCCTATGTCAAGCCCCGCAAGGGGAGAAACGTTTGACCACTCTGGCCGGCCAATTGCTCGTCGCGATGCCTCAGATGCAGGACCCGCGCTTTGCGCGCTCGGTCATCCTGATGTGCGCCCATAACGAGGAAGGGGCGATGGGGCTCGTGGTCAACAAGCTGGTCGAGCGGATCAGCCTGCGCGAGATGATGAAGCAGCTCAAGATCGAGGCCGAGGGCATGAAGGGGGGCGGCTACGTCCATTTCGGCGGCCCCGTCGAGTGCGAGCGGGGCTTCGTGCTGCATTCGGCCGACTATGTCGAAAACGGGACCTTGGTCGTCGCTGGCAGTTATGGGCTGACCGCGACGCTCGACATCCTGCGCGCGATCGGGCGCGGGGCCGGGCCGCGGCAACGGCTTCTGGCGTTGGGATATGCCGGCTGGGGACCGGGTCAGCTCGATGCAGAGATCCAGGCCAATGGCTGGCTCAACGTCACCGCGGATGACGATATCGTGTTCGGTCGCGACCAGGCCGAGAAGTGGGATCGCGCGCTCGCAAAGCTGGGCGTGCATCCGATGACCCTCTCCGGCGATGCCGGGCACGCCTAGCTAGCCGGCTCGCTCGCCGCGCGGGACCCATTCGTCGCGCAGCAGCGCATAAAGCACGTGGTCCTGCCAGCGCCCGTCGATGCAAAGATAGGCGCGCGCATAGCCTTCCTCGCGGAAGCCGGTGTTGGTCAGAAGCCGACGACTCGCATTGTTGTGCGGCAAACAGGCCGCCTCGGCGCGGTGCAGCCGCACGCGCTGGAACGCGAAGGCGAGCGCCAGTTGCAACCCCTCGGTCATATAGCCCTGCCGCGCGTGGCGTTCGCCGATCCAATAGCCGAAGCTCGCGCTCTCGGCGACGCCGCGGCGCACGTTGGTGAGGCCGATCCCGCCCAAGAGCGCATCGTCCTCGAGCCGGAACAGCAGAAAGCTATAGCCCTGATCGTTGCGCCAGTCGGTCGCATAGCGCGCGAGCCGCCGGTTGAAGGCGCCGCGGGTCAGCGCGTCGGTCGACCAGGTCGGCTCCCACGGTGTGAGGAAGGCCCGGCTCTCGCTGCGCAATTCCGCCCATTGCCGCCAGTCGCGCCGCTCGGGCGCCCGCAACAGAGTGCGTTGGCCGGTGAGGCGGAAGGCGGGTGGGACGGCGCCGAGGATGCGGGGCAGCTCGATCGGCACCGATGCCTCACGCGCGGAGATCGTCGACGAGACGCTCATAGGGCTCGATCCGCGCGACCGGTCCGAGCGCCGTCAAGGTCGGAGGTGCCGCAAAGAGCCGGTGCGCCACCCGTGTGACGGCGGCCTCGTCGACCTCCTCGATATGCTGGATCAGCTCTTGCAGGTCGAGGGGTCGGCCAAACACCAGCATGTGCGTCGCCTGCTGCTCGCAGCGGGCGGCGGTCCCTTCGAGCGACATCAGAAGCCCGGCCTTGAGCTGGGCGCGTGCGCGCAACAGCTCGCCCGGCGCCAGCCCTTCTCTGAGGCGGCGCATCTCGGCGCAAAGCGCGGGCATGACCTCGGCGGCCTCGTCCTCGCCGGTACCGGCATAGACCCCGAACACGCCGCCGTCGCTATAGGCGTGCGTGAAGGAATAGATCGAATAAGCGAGCCCGCGCCGTTCGCGGATCTCCTGAAACAGCCGCGACGACATGCCGCCGCCCAGCGCCGTCGAGAGCACCGAGGCCGCGTAATAGTCGTGGTCGGCGAAAGAGAATCCGGGGAATCCCAAAAGGATGTGCACCTGTTCGAGGTCGCGTGCCTGACGCAGATCACCACCGACATAGCGCGCCGGCTCGCTCTTGGCGGCGCTCGCTTGGGGCAGATGGATAAACGCGCGCTGCGCCAAGTCAACGATCTCGCCATGCTCGAGGTTGCCGGCCGCGACCAGCATCATCTCGGGCGCGGCGTAGTTGCTGTGGAGGTAGGAGGCGATCGTCTGGCGGTCGAGCGCGCGGATGATGTCGGCACGGCCCAGCACGGGGCGGCCCATCGGCTGATCCGGATAGGCCCGTTCCTGGAACAGGTCGAAGATGATGTCGTCCGGCGTGTCGTTGGCTTGTCCCAGCTCCTGCAGGACGACTTCGCGTTCGCGCTCGAGCTCGCGCTGGTCGAAGGTCGAATGCTGCAGGATGTCGGCGAGGATGTCGATCGCGAGCCCGACATTCTCTTTCAGCACCTTGGCGTAATAGGCGGTGTGCTCGCGCGAGGTATAGGCGTTGACGTGTCCGCCCACCGCTTCGATCTCGGAGGCGATGTCGAGGGCCGAGCGCCGCACCGTGCCTTTGAAGGCCATGTGCTCCAGCAGATGGGCGACGCCATTGATGCGCGCCGGCTCGTGCCGCGTGCCGACGGCGACCCAGATGCCGAGGGACACGGTTTCGACCGAGCTCATCCGGTCGGTGAGCACGCGCATGCCATTCTCGAGGGTGGTGAGGCGCACGGTCATCAATTGGCCTCCTGCTTCACTCGCGCCCGGTCCCTGACGAACCGCTCGACCGCGGCGAGCTCGTTGGGAAGGACGTGGATACGTTCCGGCCGGGTCAGCGCCGCGGCAAGACGGGGTGGCGGCGCGGGACGGAATCCGACCGCGCGCTCGACCGCTTCGGGGAATTTCGCCGGATGCGCGCAGGCGAGCGCGATCATCGGCGTCTCGGGATGGCGCCGTGCGGCGCGACCCGCGGCCACGGCCACGGCGCTGTGCGGATCGAGGAGCTCGCCGGTCGAGCCCCATGTGGCCGCGATCGTGGCGCTCGTTTCCTCATCGCCAACCCGGTGGGCGGTGAAAAGTGTCCGCGCCTCCCGCCACAGCGCCGGCTGCGCTGGCAGGCTGCCGGTGGCGCGGAATTGGCGGAATGCCGACGCGACGGCGTCTCCTTCGCGCCCGGCCAGCTCGAAATAAAGCCGCTCGAAATTGCTCGACACCTGGATGTCCATGCTGGGGCTGAGGCTTGGCTCGACCGGGCCCAGCGTCATCTCGCCATGATTGAAGTAGCGTGCCAGGATGTCGTTCCGGTTGGTGCCGATCACGAGCTCGCCGATCGGCAGGCCCATGCGGCGCGCCACGTGCGCGGCATAGACATTGCCGAAATTCCCGGTCGGCACGGCAAAGGACACGGCCCGGCCCGGCGCGCCCAGCGCCACCGCCGCGGTCACGTAATAAACC
>DATJLY010000014.1:0-9070 GCA_035509095.1 Allostellaceae bacterium
GACGCGGGTCTTGCCCTTGAAGGCGGCGGAGACGACCAGCGCGGCATAATGATCGCCGTCGCCGCGCAAATCCTCGATCGACACGCGCGCGTCCGGAAGCCCTTCCTTGATGAGCTTCTCGATCGTCTCGGGGTCGATCGCCATCGATGTCTCCGAGCGGCCGCCGCTAGGGCACCGCCATGTAGCCCGGCAGCCAAGCCTCGTTGATCCGCCGCAACTCGCCAACGGATATGGCACCGGCGCCTGCCACTGTCAACGCGTCCCCGCCCGTTTGGCCGAGCCGAAACACCGGAACTCCCGCCTTTGCCGCTTCGGCTGCCACGGTCTCGGCATCTTGGCTAACGAGAAGATAACGCCCCTGATCCTCGCCGAAGAGGAAGGCATGGGCTGGAAGCCCCGGCGGCGGCGCGACGGTCGCGCCCATTCCTCCCGCCATTGCCATCTCGGCCAGCGCGACCAGCATCCCGCCATCGGCCACATCGTGGCAGGCGCTGACCCGGCCGGCCGCGATCTGGGCGCGCACGAAATCGCCGTGTCGCCGCTCGCTGGCGAGGTCAACCGGCGGCGGCGACCCGTCTTCACGTCCCAGCACCTCGCGCAGATAGAGCGAGGCGCCCAGATGGCCCTTCGTCTCGCCGACGAGAAGGATCGCTTCCCCCGGCCGCGTCAGGGCGAGGCCGACGGCCCGGGCCGCGTCCGCGATCAGCCCCACGCCGCCAATGACGGGGGTGGGCCAGATGCCGCTTCCTTCGGTCTCGTTGTAAAGCGACACGTTGCCGGAGACGACCGGGTAGTCGAGCACCAGGCACGCTTCCCGCATGCCCTCGATGCAAAGCGCGAACTCGCCCATGGTCTCCGCGCGTTCGGGGTTGCCGAAATTCATGTTGTCGGTGATCGCGAGCGGCGTGGCGCCCACGGCCGTCAGATTGCGCCAGCTTTCCGCGACCGCCTGGGCGCCGCCGCGTTTGGGGTCGGCGTGGCAATAGCGGGGCGTGCAGTCGGTGGCGAGCGCCAGCGCCTTCTTGCGCCCGGGAACACGGATCACGGCCGCGTCGCCGCCGGGGCGCTGCACCGTTTGTCCCATGACGAGATGATCATACTGCTCCCAGATCCAGCGCTTCGAGGCGAGGTCCGGGCAGCCGATCAGCGTTTTCAGCGCGGCGATCGGATCACGCGCCGGGATGTCGGCCGGCGCAACATCGGACCGGGCAGGGCGCGCGGTCCAAGGCCGGTCATAAAGCGGCGCCTCGGTCACGAGCGGTGCGACCTTCATGTCGGCGGCGATGACGCCGTTCATGCGCAGCACCAGCCGCCCATCCTCGGTGAGCCGACCGATGACGGCGAAATCGAGCTCCCATTTCTCGAACACGCGCCGCGCCTCGGCTTCGCGTTCGGGCTTGAGGATCATGAGCATGCGCTCCTGGCTTTCGGAGAGCATGATCTCGTAAGGCGTCATGCCGGTCTCGCGCGTCGGAACGCGGTCGAGATCGAGCTCGATGCCGAGCCCGCCTTTGCCGGCCATCTCGACCGACGACGACGTGAGTCCCGCCGCGCCCATGTCCTGGATCGCGACGATCGCGTCGCCTTCCATCAATTCAAGGCACGCCTCGATCAGCAATTTCTCGGTGAAAGGATCGCCGACTTGGACGGTCGGACGCTTTGCTTCGGAATCTTCGGTGAAGGATGCCGACGCCATGGTGGCGCCGTGGATGCCGTCGCGCCCGGTCTTGGCACCGACATAGACGACCGGGTTTCCCGGCCCCGCGGCCTTCGAGTAGAAGATGCGGCTCTTGTCGGCGATGCCCACGGTCATCGCGTTGACGAGGATGTTGCCATCATAGGACTGGTGGAAATTGCACTCGCCGCCGACTGTCGGCACGCCGACGCAATTGCCATAGCCGCCAATGCCCGCCACCACGCCCGCGACGAGATGGCGCGTCTTCGGGTGATCCGGACTGCCGAAGCGCAGCGCGTTGAGGTTCGCGATGGGGCGCGCGCCCATCGTGAACACGTCGCGCAGGATGCCGCCAACGCCCGTCGCCGCACCTTGATAGGGCTCGATGAACGAAGGATGGTTGTGGCTCTCGATCTTGAAGATCGCGGCGTCGCCGTCGCCGATATCGATGATTCCCGCGTTTTCGCCCGGCCCGCAAATGACGTGAGGTCCGCTGGTCGGCAGCCGGCGCAGGAATGTCTTCGATGATTTGTAGGAGCAATGCTCGCTCCACATCACCGAGAAGATGCCGAGCTCGGTGAGGTTGGGCTCGCGGCCGAGGATCGCGACGGCGCGGGCATATTCGTCGGGCGAAAGTCCGTGTGCCGCGACCAGTTCGGGCGCGACGCCCGCGTTCAAGAGAGGGCCCCTATGAGCCCGGTGAAGAAGGCGCATCCGTCGGTCGAGCCCAAAAGCGGGTCGGTCGCGTCTTCGGGATGCGGCATGAGGCCCAGCACGGTCTTCGTCTCGTTGAGGATGCCGGCGATCGCCCGCGCCGAACCGTTGGCGTTCGCTTCGGGATCGAGCGTCCCGTCCGCGGCGCAGTAACGGAACGCGACGCGGCCTTCGCCCTCGATCCGGTCGAGCGTCGCATCGTCGGCGAAGTAATTGCCGTCGTGATGTGCGACCGGGACGCGGATCACCTGGCCAGCCTCATAGCCGCAGGTGAACATCGATTGGCCGGTCTCGACGCGGAGATGAACGTCCTTGCAGTGGAACTTGAGGGTGCGGTTCACGAGCAGCGCACCCGGCAGCATGCCGGCCTCGGTCAGGACCTGGAATCCATTGCAGATGCCCAGGACCGGCGTGCCGCGCTCGGCCCGCATCTTCACGTCGCGCATGATCGGCGAATGCGCCGCCATCGCGCCGCAGCGCAGATAGTCGCCATAGGCGAACCCGCCCGGAATGACGATCAGGTCGACGGCCGGCAGGTCGGCGTCGCGATGCCAGATCTTGAGCGGCTCGTGGCCCATGCAGCGGTGGAGTGCGTCGAAAATATCCTGCTCGCGGTTCGATCCCGGGAAGATGACGATCGCCGCCTGCATGGGCTCAAACGCCGATCTCGATGCGATAGGATTCGATCACCGTATTGGCCAGGAGCTTCTGGCACATTGCCTCGACCGCGGCGCGCGCGACCGCCGCATCGGATTCCGCGAGGTCCAGGTCGATCACCTTGCCTTGCCGGACCTCGCCGATGCCGGAGAACCCCAACGTGCCGAGTGCGCGCGCGATGGCCTTGCCTTGCGGGTCGAGCACGCCCTCCTTCGGCATGATGTGGACCCGCGCCTTCATTGCATCGTCTGCGGCCCGCGCACGTCTGCGGGGCCGCCATCGAGCAGGATGCCGAGCCGGCGCGCCACCTCCTGGTAAGCTTCCTCGACCCGGCCAAGATCCTGGCGGAACCGGTCCTTGTCCATCTTCTCGTGGGTCTTCAGGTCCCACAGGCGGCAATTGTCGGGGCTGATCTCATCGGCCAACACGATCCGCATCTCGTCATTGTCGAAGAGCCGTCCGAACTCGAGCTTGAAGTCGACGAGCTTGATGCCGATGCCGAGGAAGAGGCCGCTGAGGAAATCATTCACCCGGAGCGACATCTGCATCATGTCGTCGAGATCGTGCGTCGTTGCCCAGCCGAACGCGGTGATGTGCTCGTCCGTCACCATCGGATCGCCGAGCTTGTCGCTCTTGTAGTAATATTCGACGATCGACCGGCTGAGCGGCGTGCCTTCGGAGATGCCGAGGCGCCGCGCCAGCGATCCCGCGACGACGTTGCGGACCGCGACCGAGATGGGAATGATCTCCACACGGCGCACAAGCTGTTCGCGCATGTTGAGCCGGCGCACGAAATGGGTGGGAATGCCGATCTCGGCGAGCTTCAGCATCAGGAATTCGCTGATGCGGTTGTTGAGCACGCCCTTGCCGGTGATGATGCCCCGCTTCTTGTTGTTGAAGGCCGAGGCGTCGTCCTTGAAATACTGCACGACGGTGCCGGGCTCGGGTCCCTCGAACAGCACCTTGGCCTTGCCCTCGTAGATTTGCTTGCGTCGCGACATCACGGGGAACCTGCGGCGGGGCGCGGTATATAGCAACTCGATGACCGCGCGACAATGTCGCCTCAATCTGCCACGACGTTGTGCCAGGGCGAGGCGGTCGGCTGATGGGCCGCGAATCGGAACTGCAGGCGAAGGTCGCCGCGGCCGACCGCCGGCAGCGCGATGAGCGCGCTCGACACGGTGCCGAATCCGCGCTCGGTGAGGAAGCGCATGGCGCTATCAGGCCCTTCGCCGTCGGTGAGAAGACGCTCCCATGCGGTCCAGTCGGACGCCGCCGGATCGGGCGGCGGCGCTGCCGCGAAGAGCGGGCGATAGCGCTTGAGGCGCGGCGTCTCGTCGTCGTCGAGGTCCCCCGCCGCGATCAGCGACAGGCCCGGGGGGATCGGCGCCACGCTGATCGGAAGCGTGCCGGTCGGGTCGGCATGGCGCAGCCAGAACGCATCGCTGTTGTCGGCGACGATCAGGTTGAAGGTGCGATAGGCTCTGGGCTCGAGCGACGCGAGCGCCGTCGCCGCCGCTCTCGCATCGGCATGATCGAGCGCCTCGAGCACCAATTCGCCGCGCGAACGCTGGCCCGCCGCCGGGCCCAGCGACCCGTGACGGTTCAACACGCCCGCGGCCACGCCATAATCATTAACGCCAAGCCATGATCCGCCGGCAAGCACGTCGCGCCCGGCCACCACCTCCGGACGGTCCGGCCAATGACGTGCCGGCTCTTGCCACGGCCGGTCGATCATCTCGTCACGGTTGGCCGCAATGATGACAGGCCAATCGTGGCCGGGACGGCGCAAAATCACCAACGTGCACATCAATCCTCCTCGCCACCGAGCTTAGAAGATTCCATAATCGGAGGCGAACCCGCTTGGGGGCTGGAATGACTGGATTCGACGATCGCGAAAAAGCGCTCGAGGCCAAGTTCGAGCATGACGAAGAAGTGGCCTTCAAGGTGCGCTCGCGGCGCCGCAGGCTCTTGGGACTATGGGCGGCCGAGCATCTGGGGCTCACGGGCTCGGACGCGCAGGCCTACGCCGATGAGCTTGCGGCGCTGGGTCTTCATCGCCATGGCGACGACGAGGCGATCCAGCGCATTGCCGATGATTTCGCCGCCAAAGGCGTGGCGCTCGACATCGTCCGCATCAAGCTCGAATGCGACCGCTTCGAACGCGAGGCGAAGGCGCAGCTCGGCTAACCGAACACCCGGTCGAAAATCGTGCCGACATGCTTCAGGTGATAAGCGTCGTCGAACTGAGCGGCCAAGGTCTCGCGGGACAGGTGCCGCGTCACGGCGGGATCGGCCTTGAGCAGGTCGAGGAAAGGCGTGCCGCTCTCCCAGGCCGCCATGGCGTTCTTCTGCACGAGGCGATAAGCATCCTCGCGGCTCACGCCGGCCTGGGTCAACGCCAGCAGCACGCGCTGCGAATTGTGTAGACCGCCAAGCCGGTCGAGATTGGCGCGCATCGCGTCAGGATAGACCACGAGCCGCGACATCATCCCGCCGAGCCGGGCCAGCGCGAAATCGAGTGCGATCGTCGCGTCGGGCGCGATGACGCGCTCGACCGAGGAATGCGAAATGTCGCGCTCGTGCCAAAGCGCCACGTTCTCGAGCGCGGGCACGACGCTCGCGCGGACCAGCCGGGCGAGGCCCGTCAGATTTTCGGCCAGGACGGGATTGCGCTTGTGCGGCATCGCCGACGAGCCTTTCTGGCCCGGCGCGAAATATTCCTCGGCCTCGCGCAGCTCGGTGCGCTGAAGATGGCGTATCTCGGTCGCCAGCCGCTCGATCGAGCTGGCGATGACCGCGAGCGTCGCGAAATAGGCGGCATGGCGGTCGCGCGGGATGATCTGGGTGGAGATCGGCTCGGGCGCAAGGCCGAGCTGTTGCGCCACGTGCGCCTCGACCGCCGGGTCGACATTGGCAAAGGTGCCGACGGCGCCCGAGATCTTGGCGGTGGCGATCTCGGTCCGCGCCTGCTTCATCCGCTCGTGGGCGCGCGCGAATTCGGCATGGAATCCCGCAAGCTTCAACCCGAACGTGGTGGGCTCGGCGTGGATGCCGTGGCTGCGGCCGATGCAGAGCGTGTCCCGGTGCTCGATCGCTCGGCGCTTCAACACGGCAAGCAACGCCTCGATATCGGCGAGCAGGATGTCGCTTGCCTGCGTAAGCTGGACGGCGAGGCACGTGTCGAGCACGTCGCTCGAGGTAAGACCTTGATGCACGAAACGCGCCTCGGGCCCGACATGCTCGGCGAGGTTGGTCAGGAACGCGATCACGTCGTGGCGCGTCTCGCGCTCGATCTCGTCGATACGGTCGATCTCGAAGCGTCCGCGCGCGCGCACCGCCGCTGCGACACCCGGCGGGATCGTGCCGAGCCTTTCCATCGCCTCGGCGGCGGAAGTCTCGATCTCGAGCCAGATGCGGAACCGGTTTTCGGGTTCCCAGATGGCCGCCATCTCGGGCCGGCTATAGCGCGGGATCATCCTGTCACCTCCACATGCGCGCCAGCACGTCGTTCCGCCGCACGAAGCGGTGATGAAGTGCCGCGCCGACATGCATAGCCACGAACAGATAGATCGCCCATTGGAGCGTGAGATGCCCGTGCTCGGCCATGTCCGAAACGGATGGGTGCTTGGCGAGAAGGCGCGGCACCTGGAACAGATCGAAATAGGTCAAGGGATATCCGCCCGCGACCACGAACACATAGCCCGAGAGCGGCATGGCGATGAGGAGGGCATAGAGCAGCCAATGCACCGACCGGCTGGCCCGGACTTCAACGGGGCCGAGCGCCGGCGATGGCGCCGGCGCGCCATGCGTTAGCCGCCACAAGAGCCGCGCGAGCATCAGCGCGAGGATGCTGAGCCCGATCGATTCATGGACGACATAGAGCACGTCCTGAACGTGGCCTCCGGGAATCTCGTACATCGTGATCCCGATCGGCACGGTGACAACGACCAGCAGAGCGATCGCCCAGTGCAGCAGCCTTGCGCCGGTATCATATCCGTCTGTCGGCATGACGCCGACTAGATAGCGCAACCGGCTCGAAAATTCCCGCTAGCGTTTGCCGCTTCATAATACCAGTTACATTTTGTTATATATCTAGAATTGACAGAAAATAACTGCAGTATCATTCTGTGGTCTCGCTTGCGGGAGCGGTGTCGCTCCGGCTTGCGGTATGGCGGGGTTCTCATGTCCTTCATCCGACCTGCTCCTATACGACGCGACGGCCGCTGGAGTTCCGCGGGCACCGAGCCGGACTTGGCAGAAATTTTGGCCGACCCGATCGTGCACCTTGTGATGCGCCGCGACCGCGTCACGGACGAGGCGTTGCGGCACGTCATCGCGGTGGCGCAAGCGGTGCTGCGGAGCCGTCTTTGTCCCTGCCGGGCCGCGTGAGGAAGACGATGATGCTTCGGGGTGAGGGGCTCTTGCGCATCCCCATCGCCGCCGATAGGGTTTGTTCCCGAATTTGACGCACAATTGCGAGGGGAGACGTCATGGCCAAGGGCTATTGGGTCGCAACATACCGCGCGATCAAGAATCTGGACGCGCTGGCGGAATATGCCAAGCTCGCTGGGCCGGCAATCCAGGCCGGCGGCGGGCGGTTCCTGGCGCGCGGCAATCCCGCCAAGACCTACGAGGTCGGGCTCGACCAGCGCGTCGTCGTGATCGAGTTCGACAGCGTCCAGGCGGCCGTCGCCGCGCATGACAGCCCGGGCTATCAGGCGGCGCTGAAGGCGCTCGGCAACGGTGCCGAGCGCGACATCCGCATCGTCGAAGGCGCCTAGAGCGCGATCGTCCCAGATGGAAGCGTACCGCTTCCATCTGGGACGTGAATCGCACTCTAATCTATCGGTAAGAGACGGATTCACGTTTCACGTGGAATCGCAAGGCGATGCCACGTGAAACGATCCGGCTCTAGCCGGGCAGCATCGCCGCGCCGCTTTCGGGCGGCGTGATGTCAAAGGCGTTGGCGGTGCAGGACACCATCGAGAACTGGCCGACCGCAGCGACGAGCGTCACGAGCTCGTCGAGCTTGAAGAGCTTCTCGGCGGCCTGGTAGGTCGCCTCGGAAAGCCCTTTGCGGGTCAGCAATTCGCGCGGCAGCTCGTGAGCCATGCGCTCGCGCGGGTCCTTGAGGTCGGGCGTCTTGCCGGCGTTGATGGCGTCGATGGTCGCCTGATCGACCCCGGCCGCAAGCGAGGCGCGCACCTGGGCCGCCCACGGGAACCGCGCGTTCCAGTGGCGCACCACGGTCAGCACCGCGATCTGACGCTCGCGGCCGCTGAGCGGTCCGGCGCGCAACGCGTTTCCCATTTCCTGCGATGCCTGCATCATCTTCGGATAGCGGATATAGGCCCAATAAGGGCCGCCGGTCGGGTTGCCGGCCTTTTCGGCGGCATCGAATACCTGGCCTTGTTCGGCATTCATCTCTGCGCGTTTCAGGACTGCGATCCGTGTCAATTGAGCCTCCCTCACTCCGATGTGACGGCGTAGTGTAGTGCAGATTTGTTTTCACCGGTACGAGTCGGGGATGAGACGCGTAGGGACGTTCCTTATAACGCCATCATGAGCGGTGCCGACGAGACCTCGCTGCGTCCGGAGATCCTCGAAGCCTATCGCCTGTGGCAAAGCGGCGCCGGTGCCGAAGCCGAAATGCTGGCGCGTCAGATACTCGATCGCTCGCCCGACCATCCGGGCGCGCTCCACATCCTCGCCTGCATCGCGCGGCAGGCGGGTGGGCGCGAACGCGCGCTGGCGCTGATCCGACGCGGCTGCGCGAGGCCCGATGCGCCGCCGTTTCTCCACGAAGAGCGGGCACAGCTTTGCCAGGAGCTGGGGCTGCTGGACGAAGCGGAGGAGGCAGGGCGTGGCGTGGTGAGCGCGCTGCCATCGCGCGCGTCGGCCTGGCACCATCTCGCCATCACGCTGGTCATGCGGGGAAAGCTTGCCGAGGCCCGCGATGCGCTCGAGCGCGCCGTGGCGCTCGATCCGTGCGCGGCCGAGGCGCACAACAATCTCGGCATC
>DATJLY010000015.1:0-2720 GCA_035509095.1 Allostellaceae bacterium
GAGGCAACTGGTGCAGCCGGGCTGCCAATAGGCCCTGACGACGTCGGTTTCGGAGGACGATTGCGCCATGGGCGTGCTCCTCGATTCTTGCGGCCCTTGCTGCAGGATACGCCGCGGCCCGGTGCACGCAAGGGGCCCTCGTCCGCGATCACCGTTTGCACACCCCGCATGGGTGATCCATACTCTTTTCAAATAGTGGTCGCTCGCTAAAGAGCGATCTGGGAGAGCGCTGGGAGGAGACGTGTCGCCGCTGCTCGACGTGCGGGACCTCTCGACTGTATTTCGCGCCGGTGACCTGACCGTGCGCGCGGTTGACGGCGTCTCCTATACGGTGGAGCAGGGCGAGACGGTCGCGATCGTCGGCGAAAGCGGATCCGGCAAATCCGTCGGCGCCATGTGCATCCTGCGTCTGATCCCAAGCCCGCCCGGCCGCATCACCGGCGGGCAGATCCTGTTCGCCGGGCGCGACCTTCTGCGCGTCAGCGAAGAGGAGATGCGTCGGGTCCGCGGCGGCGACATCGGCATGATCTTTCAGGAGCCGATGACCTCGCTCAATCCCGTCCTCACCATCGGCCGGCAGATCACCGAGGCCCTCGAGCAGCACCGGGGTGTCACCCGCGCCGCGGCGGAAAAGCGCGCGAGCGAGCTCCTCGGGCTCGTCGGCATCGCCGATCCGCGGCGGCGTCTCAGGCAATACCCGCATCAGCTCTCGGGCGGCATGCGCCAGCGGGTGATGATCGCGATCGCGCTGGCCTGCGACCCCAAGCTGATCATCGCGGACGAGCCGACGACCGCGCTCGACGTGACGATCCAGGCGCAGATTCTCGAGCTGATGCGCAAGCTGACGCGGCAGCTCGACGTCGCGCTCATCATCATCACGCACAATCTCGGCGTGGTCGCGCGCTACGCGAACCGGGTCAACGTGATGTATGCGGGCCGCATCGTGGAAAGCGGCCCTGCGGAGGCGATCTATCATCGCCCCGGCCATCCCTACACCGTGGCCCTGCTGCGCTCGGTGCCGCGGCTCGACCGCCCGCGCCAGGCGCGGCTCGATCCCGTCGACGGACAGCCGCCGGATCTGACGCGGCTCGACGACGGGTGCGCATTCCGGCCGCGCTGCCGGTTCGCGATCGAGGCTTGCGCCAAGTCGCGGCCGTCCCTCGAGCCGATGGCGGAAGCGGGGCACCTGTCGGCCTGCTTCCGAAGCGGCGAGCTCGACCGCCTGCTCGGAGCGGCGGCGTGACCGCCGTCGCGCCCGAAGCCGCGCCTCTCCTCGAGGTGAAGGGCCTCAGCAAGCATTTCCCGGTCACCGAGGGAATCATGCGTCGGCGCAAGGTCGGTGAGGTCAAGGCGGTCGACGGCATCGATTTCACCATCCGCCGCGGCGAGACCATGGGGCTGGTCGGCGAGAGCGGCTGCGGCAAGACGACGACCGGCCGCTGTATCCTGCGCCTCGAGCACCCGACCGCCGGCGCGATCCTCTATGACGGCGTCGACCTCGCAAAGCTGCCGCCCAAGCAGCTGATCGCGATGCGGCGGCGCATCCAGGTGATTTTCCAGGATCCCTACAGCTCGCTCAATCCGCGCATGAAAGTCGGCGAGATCATCGCGGAGCCGATGAAGGTGCATGCGATCGAGCCCGATCCGGCGAGGCGCGCGACGCAGGTGCGCGAGCTGCTCGCCGTCTGTGGCCTCAACCCGGGCTTCGCCGGTCGTTACCCGCACGAGATGTCCGGCGGCCAGCGCCAGCGCGTCGGCATCGCGCGCGCGCTGGCGCTCAAGCCGGAGTTCATCATCTGCGACGAGGCGGTCTCGGCGCTCGACGTCTCGATCCAGGCGCAGGTGGTGAACCTGCTCGAGGATCTGCGCGAGCGCTTCGGGCTCACCTATCTCTTCATCGCGCACGACTTGTCGGTGGTGCGTCATCTCTGCCAACGGGTCGCGGTGATGTATCTCGGCCGTATCGTCGAGCTGGCGGATGGCGACGAGCTCTTCGACAGCCCTCTGCATCCCTATACCCAGGCCCTGCTCGCTGCGGTTCCCGTACCCGATCCCAGCGTCGAGGCGAGCCGCGAATTCCGACCGGCGGCGGGCGAGGCGCCGAGTCCGATCAACCCGCCGTCCGGATGCGTGTTCCATCCGCGCTGTCCGGTGGCGGTGGAGCGCTGCAAGCAAACGCGTCCGGAAGTCCGGGAGGTACGGCCAGGTCATTGGGCCGCCTGTCACGAAATCAGATAGCGCGGAATCGCGTCAAACGATAACCAGGGAGGCATCGGCCATGAAGAAAATAACGACGCTTCTTGCAGTCAGCATGATAGCCGCCGCCTTCGCGGCGCCGGCGAACGCCGCCGAGACGCCAAAGCGCGGCGGCATTCTCACCTACATGATCCCGGCGGACGCGCCGCCGAGCTTCGACGGCCACCGCGAGACCACCTACGCGACCGTGCATACGGCAGCGCCCTTTTACAGCGTGCTGATCCGCGTCAATCCAGAGAATCCGTCCTCGACCACCGATTTCGTGTGCGACCTCTGCACCGAGATGCCGAAACCCACGGACGACGGGCGTACCTACACCTTCAAGATCCGCCAGGGCGTGACGTTTCATGACGGATCGCCGCTGACGGCTGCCGACGTGGCCGCGAGCTGGCAGGAGATCGTCCATCCATCGGAGGGCGTCTCCAGCGCCCGCGAGAGCTACTTCGTCATGGTCGACAAGGTCG
>DATJLY010000016.1:0-6077 GCA_035509095.1 Allostellaceae bacterium
GGCTGCAGGATGTGAAAGACCGGATCGGGGCGGCTCAGGATCGCGTCGGCGTGGAACACCGCACCGGCTTCCATCGCTTGGGTGCCGAACGGCGTCATCAGCGGACCCGCCTCGACGATCTCGTCGGGCGCGACCGCGCCAAGGATCACGGTTTCGGCCGCCGCGGGAAAGACGCGCCCGTCGGCGCGCACGAGCCGCATCGAAGCGCCGGCAAGGCTCCCCGCGAGCGCGGCATCGGCCTCGCGCCAGCGCCCGATCGCGCCGGCGAGGATCATCGCGGGCGCGGCGCCCAGCGCGAGCGCCAGCGGCATGGCGCCTCCCGTCTCGCGCCAGCGCCGCCGCACCGCCGCAAGCGCCGGCGGAAAATCGAGCACGCTCAGCCGCGCCGGACCCAGGACTGTATGGCGCGTGAGGCCGAGCCAAACGCGGTCCGTCTCGGGATCGGGCACGATCGCGACCGCCGCCATCTGCGCCGCCGCGTCGGCCGCGGCCGCGCGCGGGATCGGCAACCGCTCCAGCTCCGGCGCATGCCGTTGAAAGCCGTGATCCGCGCCGAAGGCCGGCGCGATGCCGCCCCGCAATGCCTGCCGCACGAAAGCCAAACCGCCGCCCGGCCCCACGTGCAGCGCGCGTTCCCACCGCGCGCGGTCGGCGAGGAGATGGGAGACGGCGCGAGTGCCGCCCGCATCCTCGAACAGCGTCGACTGCCCGCGCTCGCGCCAAAGCGTCAGCGCGACCGCCGCGATCTCGGTCGCCGGATCGGCGCGCCGGCGCACCCGTGCCAGAAGGCGCTTCTCGGCAAGCGCATCGACGAGCGCGCGGATCGTCATGCGAGCCACTGCTCGAGATCGATCGCGCCGTAACCGGGCGGCAGCGCGCGATCGGTCAGCGGTCCCGCGCCCGGCGGCCGCGTCGCGTCGATCAGCATCTTGGTGCCGACCCGATACATCGCGCTCATGCCCGGCTCGGTCGGCGAGGCATTGTCGAGCGTGAAGACGCGGGTGGCGTCGATGCGCGCCACGTCGCGCGCGGCGTGAAGCCGCGTCGCGATCGCCCACATCACCTGGTCGACGTCGCTCGCATCGATGTCCTCGTCGACCGCGACCGCGAATTTCGGGTGAAGATAGGGGCTGGACAGCGCGGCAAGGAGCGCGCTGCGCGCCTGCCCCGGATATTTCTGCCGCATCCGCACCACCACCATCAGCGGCGACATGCCACCGATGCAGCGCACATCCAACAGCTCGAGCTCGCCGCCGTCGATCGCGCGCAGATGCTCCCACAATTTCATCTCGACGGTGGTGCCGATGAGCGTATGCGCCTCGCTCGGCGCGAGCCCGCATTGCATGGCGTAGAAGATCGGGTCGCGGCGATGCGTCACCGCCTTGACGCGGAAGAGGGGGGTCGACCCTTCCTGCGCATAGGTGCCGGTCACCTCGCCGAACGGCCCCTCTTCGGTGCGCTCGCCCGGATAGATCTCGCCTTCGATCACGAGCTCCGCCTCGGCCGGCACCTCCATGTCGATGGTCTCGCATTTGACGAGGCGGACGGGATCGCCGAGAAGACCGCCGGCGATCGTCATCTCGTCGACCCCGAAAGGCGCCACAAAGCCGGCGGCAAAGCCGATGAGCGGATGCGCGCCCACCACCATCGCCACTTCCATCGGCCGTCCGCGCGCGCCGTATTTCTGGAAGATCTGCAGCGCCTGACGCGGGCAGATGAGGAAGGCCGTGCTGTTCGGCCCCAGGATCTGCGCACGGTGGAACGACACGTTGCGGATGCCGGTCTCCGGGTCCTTGATGATGCACATGCCGGCGGCGATATAGCGGCCCGGGTCCTTCTCTGATGTCCACATCGCGGGAATGCGGCGCAAATCCACCTCGTCGCCGATCATCACCACGTCCTTGCATGGCGCGTCGGCGGACGCGACATCGATGGTCGGCAGCGGATTGGCGATGCGCTCGGTCAAGGTCGCGACGACCGCATCCTCGGCAACGCCCAGCGCGATCGCCCATTTCTTGCGGTTGGCGACGATCTGCGCCACCGCGCGCCATCCGGGGTGGCCTTTCACATTGTCGAAGAGGCAGCTCTTGCCGAGCTCGGCAAAAGCCTTCCACGCGACCGCGGACATGGTCTCGTCGGGATCGATCTCGGCCGAGAAGCGAATGAGTTCGCCCTGCTGCTCGAGATTGGCGATATGGGTGCGGAGCGATTGGTCGCGCATCGATCTCATCAGAGCGCGCGATAGCGCGCGCGCCGCGCGAGCGTCGCATAGGCCTCGACCAGCTTCATCGCCGGGCTTGCCGGGTCGGCGGCGCAGGCGTCGCACATATTGACGCTAGTGCCTTCGGCCTGCGTGATGCGGGTCAGGGCGCGGACTTCCTCCCATTCGGCGTGCGTCTCCGGTATCGGCTCGACACCCGCTTCGATGAGACGCGTCATGCGGGCCGGATCGTCCTTCGCGATCCGCTCGGTCCGCCGCGCCAGCAGCCTCTCGTAAGTCAGCGTGCGTTCGTGATGCTGCGCGACGCAGCAGCGCGGATAGCCCAAGAGCGCCGCCTCGGTATCGACGGAGATGCGGCCTTGCGCCGACGCCGTCCGAACGCGTTTCGCCACCGCCTCGTCGCGGCAGAAATAAAGGATTTTGCGCTTGGCCCGCCGCCGCACCGTCGCGTCGAGATACCATGCCGGCAGATCGCCCTCGGGCTCCCACGGGCCCGCTTCGACGATGTCGATATCGGCCGCAACGGCCACGCCGCGCAAGGTCTCGCACCACGCCTCGTCGCCGCCGCCACGTCCGACGAGGCACACGGGCTTCAACCCGGCAAAGACCGCGATCAGATCGAGCCCGTCCTGCCACGCCTGCTCGTAGCCGATGTGGGGAAAGCTCGACGCCGTGACGTTCATGTCGCGGGTCGGATAACGGAGCAGGGAATCTTTGTCAAACCGCCGGTTTCGCGGGATAGTCGTGAAAGCCGGGGCGGCTCTCAAAGGATCGCGCATGGATACGGCGGAGAAGGTTTCCACATCCTCGCCCGAAGAGATCGATCGGCTGCGCGCCCGGTTCGGCGATCCCCGCACCGATCATCTGCCTTATCCCGATCTCCATCGCCATATCATCGCGCTTGGCGAACGCGGCCGCCTGTTCTGGGTCGAGCGCGCGATCAACAAGGATACCGAGCTGCATCCGCTGGTGCGCTGGCAGTTCCGCGGCGGCCTGCCCGAGCCCGAGCGCAAGGCGTTTCTCTTCACCCACCCGACCGACGGCAAAGGCCGCGCCTTCCAAGGCGCGGTCCTGGTCGCGGGCCTCGCCGGCAACCGCGAAATCTATTCGGTCGGCATGGGGGTACCGCTCGCCGGCATCGGCGATGCCTGGCTGAAGGCGATGGCGCATCCCATTGCGCCCATCGTCGTAACCGACGCCGTATGCCATGACATCGTGGTGACGGGCGACGCTTTGCGGCATCCCGGCGCCGCGCTCGATGGCGTGCCGGTGCCGATCTCCACGCCGGGATGGGACAACGGCCCGTATTTCAGCGCCGGCCATTTCATCACGCGGGACCCCGATACCGGCATCCAGAATCTTGGCAATTATCGCGGTCAGGTGAAGGATCCGGTGCGGCTCGGCATGAATCCCTCGATCGAGCAGCGCGCGGGGATCTATCTCCACTGGCTCAAATATAAAAAGCGCGGAGAGAAGATGCCGACCGCGCTCGTCGTCGGCTGCCCGCCCGCGGTTTCCTATACCGCGGTGCAGAAGGTGCCCGAGGATGTCGACGAGATCGCGGTCGCGGGCGCGCTTGCGGGGGCGCCGATCCGCGTCGTCCGCGCCAAGACCGTCGATCTTCTCGTGCCGGCCGAAGCGGAATGGGTAATCGAAGGTTATATCGATACCGAGCTGTTGGAGCCCGAGGCGCCGTTCGGCGAATCGCACGGCCATGTCAACCTGTCCGAGTACAATGCCTTCATGGAAGTGACCGCGATCACGCGGCGCCGCAATCCGGTCCTGACCTCGTTCATCAGCCAGGTGACGCCAAGTGAGTCGAGTACCATCAAGCGGGTCGCCTACGAGCCCATGATTCTCGATCATCTCCAGCGGGGGCTCGGCATCCGCGGCGTGAAGCGCGTTTCGATGCACGAGCCGCTGACCAGCGTCGTCGCGCTCATCATCCTGGTGGTCGAGCGCGACATGCCCGAAACCGAAGTGTGGCGCGCGCTCTATGCGGCGTCGCAGGTTCATCGGTTCGCCGGCCGCTGGGTGATCGCGGTCAATGACGATATCGATCCCGAGAACAGCGACGCGCTCTGGTGGGCCGTGTGTTACCGCGCCCAGGCGCAGCACGATCTCCGCATCCTCGACCGCAAGGACCCGGGCCACGGACCGCGCTTTTCGCGCGACAAGGGCGAAACCGCGTCGGTTCTGGTCGATGCGACCTTGAAGGACAAGGTTCCGCCGGTGGCGCTGCCGAAACGCGAATTCATGGAGCGCGCGCAGTCCTTGTGGCGCGAGCTGGGCCTTCCCGACTTCACGCCCGAGCCGCCCTGGCACGGCTATTCGCTGGGCTTCTGGCCCGAGCATTTGGAGGAACAGGCGCGGCTTGCCGCCAGCAGCGACTATTTCCAGCTTGGCCCGCGCCTCGCGCAACAGCGGCGCAGCGACGTCGCCATGAACGAGCCGATCGACGAATGAGCGACATCACGAGCGACTGGATCACGCTTGGCGAGGCGGGCGGCCGGCGGTTCGAGGCCTATCGCGCGCTTCCCGCGTCGGGGCGCGGGACCGGGATCCTTATCCTTCACGACATGTTCGGCATCACGCCGCCGTTCCGCGACCTGGCTGAAGCCTATGCGCGGCGCGGCTTCCCGACCTTGGTGCCGAACCAGTTCTGGCGCGCCGATCAGGCAGGGACGCTTTCTTATGAGACCGGGCACGCCGAGGCCAACGCGCGCCTCGCCGCGTTCGATTTCGACCGGGCCGTCGACGGGATGACGCTGTCGCTCGCCGCGTTGCGGCGGTTGGCGTCGTGCGACGGCAAGGTCGTGGCGCTGGGCTTCTGCTTCAGCGGCCGGCTTGCCTATCTCGCGGCCGCGCGCACCGATGTCGAGGCGGCGATCGGGTTCTACGCCCTCGGCATATCCCATCATGTCGCCGAAGCCGGCGCGATCACGTGTCCGCTTCAGCTCCATTACGGGCTTGCCGACGAGCATGTGCCGCAAGCCGAGATCGACGCCGTTGCGTCGGCGCTCAAAGGGCGGCCCAACGTCGCGCTTCATCTATACGAAGGCGCCGGCCATTCCTTCTTCAACCCGGTGCGGCCGATGTACGACCCCACGGCTTCCGCGCTCGCGGCGCGGCGGATCGACGCCCTTTTGGCGCGGGTCGCCGGCGGCTAGGGGTTCCCGCCGGCGTGGCGATGGAATTCGAGGCCGCCATGCTTGGCCGCATTGGCGAACTGGCTCGCAAGGTCG
Organism: Allostellaceae bacterium; assembly: GCA_035509095.1. Lineage (GTDB taxonomy): Bacteria > Pseudomonadota > Alphaproteobacteria > ATCC43930 > CGMCC-115725 > DATJLY01. The sequence goes on from DATJLY010000016.1 coordinate 5,467, forward strand.
CCATGGAAGGTCGCGGGCCCGACATGGTCGAGGCGGCTTTGCACATCGAGCCAGATCTCGCCGCCCATGTCGGTCCAGCGCTTGCAGAAGCTGAAATCCTCGCTGAGATAGACGCCCCCAGGCGCGTCGATCAGGCAATCGAAGAGGGCGAAGCGATGCGGGCTTTCCCCCAGCGGATCGGCATAGCAATGGTCGCTGCCGAATTGCAGCGCGGGGTAGCGCCGGCACATCGCCTCGAGCACGGCCCGCTTGATCATGAGGAAACCGGTGCCGGCATAGCGCACCCGGATGAAGCCGTCTTCGGGGATCATGTTGTCGCGGTCGACCACTTCCAGAACGTAATGGAGCGAGGCCGAGCGCGGATTGGGCCGGCCGCTCTCGATCGTGCGCCGCACCTTGTCCCAGTCGATGCGCTTGATCGGATAGGCCGCCGCCGAGACATCGGCGTTGTGGCCCAACAGCCGGATCACCTGGTCCGGCTCGAAGCCGATATCGGCGTCGATGAAGAGAAGATGGGTTGCCGCCGGATCGTCGAGGAAGCGCGCGACGAGGTTGGCGCGCGACCGCGTGATCAGCGCGTCGCCATCATCGAGCTCGAGCTTCATGCGGAT
>DATJLY010000017.1:0-5191 GCA_035509095.1 Allostellaceae bacterium
ACCGACCAGATCCGCCATTTGGGCGTCAAGCTCAAGCACAACGCCAACCGCAACCTCGAAGGCAAGCGCATCATCCTCGTCGACGATTCGATCGTGCGCGGCACCACCTCGACCAAGATCGTGGCGATGGTGCGGCAGGCGGGCGCGCGCGAAGTCCACATGCGGGTGTCGAGCCCGCCCACCACCCATTCCTGCTTTTATGGCATCGCCACGCCGACCCGCGATCAGCTTCTCGCCTCGCACATGTCGGTCGACGAGATGTGCCGGTTCATCGGCGCCGACAGCCTCGCCTTCCTGTCGATCGACGGGCTCTACCGCGCCATGGGCGAGATGCGACGTGACCCGAATGCGCCGCAATATTGCGATGCGTGCTTCACCGGAGAATACGCGATCCCGCTCGTCGATCACGACGCGGGCAAGGTGCAGACGCAGCTCTCGCTGTTGGCGCAGACCGTCTAGGCGATCGGCAGGGCGCGCGGCCCTTATTGCTTGTGCTTCAACCCGTTGATGAGCGTCGTCGCCTCGGGCGCGCCAAGCGCTGCCGCGCGACGATACCAACTCGTCGCCGTGGCCTCATCACCCAAGGGCCCCCGGACGCCGATGCTCGACAGGAACGCCGGATCATAGGTGACGCCCATCATCAACGCGCCATGCGCATCGCCGGCATCGGCGGCGCGTTTGAAGAACAGCCGCGCCGCAAAGACATCGCCGTTCCTGAGCTGATCATTGCCTTGATCGATATAGTTCTCGGCCAGCGTCGAATGCGGAGCGACGACCGGAGGAGGCGGCACGGCAGCCGGCGCGGGACTTACGACAGCAGGAGCCGGCGGCGCGACAGAGGCCGGCACTGACGGCGCGGCAGGCACAGCGGCAGCGGTGAGGCTGCTGCTCGGCGCCAAGACCCTTGGCACGGACACGGCGACGTTGACGCTCGTCTGCGGCGTGTTGACGTCGAACAGCACCCAGAGCGACACGACCAGCGCGGAAAAGCCCGCCGCGAGGATTCCAACACCCGCGGTCGTCTTCGACGATCTTTTGCCGCGGCCTCTGCTCTTGCTCTTTGTCGGCGCGGCCGGCGCGGCGGGAGCGATCTCGGGCCGCGCCTCTTGAGGCTGCGGCTGGGTCTCGACGATGTCCTTGTCGGGTTCGGCGTCCGCCGCCGGCTTTTCGGCGGGAATGTCCCGGTTCTTCCTGAGGAACAGGGTATCGTCGTCGGGCGCGGGGATAGGGGTGCGGCGAAATGACACCATGCGCAAATCGGCCTCGGGCGCACGGCCTTCGGGATCGACGGCCGGCGCCGCGGGCATTTCCGACGCGTCGCGATCCGACACGGGCTCGGGCGGCTGCGACAGCATCTTGAGCTGGCTTTCATAGAAAGCCCGCTCGAGCTTGCGGAGCTCGTCATCATCGGCCGCGCCCGACCTTGCCTCGCTGTTGGCGGCGGTGCGGATGTCGACGACGGTGCCGGAATCAGCGGCACCGGCTTCGATCTTGTCCCCGTAGGTCCAATAGGATGGCCGGAACGCCTGGGCCGTGGCTTGGCCTTTCGAAAAGAACAGGCCGGCCGCGCGATCGGATTGCGGGAGCGACCGGCTTCCTTCGTCGGACGGCGCCGGAGCTTCCCGGCGACGGATCACGACATTGCGCAGATCCGCCTCGGGGGCGAGATTCCGTAACCCATTGGGGAACGTCATGGGCGGCTTCGATGGCGCGAGAGAAGAGGCATGAGCAACGCATAGTGACAGCGACGCGGACCACCACAAAGCCTTTTCATTCTCAATTTGTCGCTAAAACACGCGATTAATTTGTCGCTAACCGCTAACGCCCTGTTAACGCCAAAGCGCGCGGCTCGCGATCGCGGCGCCCTCGACCAGCGCCTTCAGCTTCGCCCACACAAGCTGCACATGGATGCGTCCGCCGAGCCCGCAATCGGTGCAGGCGATTACATTGTCGCGTCCCACGAGCGAGGCGAACCGGATGATCCGGTCGGCGACGAGATCGGGATGCTCGATGACGTTGGTCGCATGGCTGACGACGCCCGGCATCAGCAGCGCGCCATCGGGTAGCTTGTGATCGCGCCACACTTTCCATTCATGCTCGTGACGTACGTTGCCCGCCTCGACCGAAAACGCGCCCGCATGCACTTTCAGCATCACGTCCACGATGTCCGCAAGCGGCAGGTCGCTCGCATGCGGACCGTGCCAGCTTCCCCAGCAGATGTGATAGCGGATGCGATCCTTGGGCAGGCCGCGCAGCGTATGGTTCAGCGCCTCGACACGAAGCATCGCGAATTTCTGATACTCCGCGGTCGTCGTCTCGGGCGGCGAGAAATCCCAGGTGGAAGGCAGGCCGGGATCGTCGAGCTGAAGCACGAAGCCCGCGTCGATGATCGCCTTGTATTCCTCGCGCATCGCCTCGCCCAGCGCGACGAGGAATTCCTCGTCGGTCTTGTAATAGAGATTCTGGCGGCGGCCAAAGCTGCCCGGCGCGACCGAGGTCACGAACCCTTCTTCGGCCGGGGCTCCGGCAAGCCCGGCCTTGAGGTTCGCCATGTCCGTGCGCACGGCATCCTGGCCGACATAGGTGATCGGGCCGGTGAAGACCGGCTGGCGCGGCGTCAACGAGTTGGACGAGATGAAGCCGGTGCCGTCGAGCTCCTTGTAGAAGTCGGCGAACTCGATGCGGTCGCGCCGCCCGGCCAGCATCGCGACCTGTCCCGGCTGGGCGTAGTCCCAGCCCGAGAGGCGGCGCCACGCATAGCTCGCCCACGGCCCGTAATCGATGGCGCCGGCGCTCGCCTTGCCAAACTCGCCATCGTTCACGATGTCGATGCCGAGGGCTTTCTGGGTGCGGCAAATCTCGCCCACCGCGGCGGCAAGCCGCTCGGCATAAAGCTTTTCGTCAAAGCCTTCGCCCGTCATCTTGGCGCGGTTGACGTCGAGCAGCGGCGCCGGGCGCGGCAAGCTTCCGGCGTGCGAGGTCAGGATGCGGCTCGTGCTGCGCTTCATGGCGCTCCCCTTTCAAGGCGCGGACGGGAAGATGGTTTGCCGGCGAAGCTGCGGCCAGGCGGCCGGCGCGCTCCAGCCGCCCGTGACGATCGCCAATTTTCCGGCATGAGACCGTGCCATGATGGTCCTTTGACGTCGCCCGAGCTCAAACAGGGGTCCAGCCACCCCACCTTGTCAAGACCTCGCCATCCTTGACGAATTGGGCGCGGTGCCCTTGTGATGACGGGTCACCGAACGAGCCGCGTGGGAACGCGCGCATGAAACACGCTTACGCCTGGTCGGCCGCGATTGCCGTGGCCTTCTCCCTGTTCCTCTCGACCGGCAGCGCCCAGCAATTGCCCGGAGGGCCCGGCGCGATTCCCGAGCTGCGGCGCGGGGCCGATGGGCAGCTCGAGGTCGTGCCGCCGCCGCCCGAGCAAGCGGCGCCCGCGCCCGCGCCGACGCCGGAAGCGACCGCGCCGTCGGCTCCGCCGCATCGCACCGCCGAGCGGCCCGCGCCAAAGCGAACGCCCAGCACGCCCAAGCCCGCGGCAGCGGCGTCGGCCCCCGCAGCGACCCCCGCGGCGCCCGCTCCCGCGGCGGCAGCCGCGCCGCCGCCCGCCCCTGCCCCCGCGCCGGTCGCGGCCGCGCCGCCCGCACCTCCGCCGCCGGCGCCAGCGCCGGCGCCGGTTGCAGCCGCGACGGAGGACATCCGCCTGCCCGATCCCCTTGCGATCGAGCTTCCGGATGGCGTCACGGGAATTTCGCCCACATCGCCGGCGCTCGCGTCATTGCTGACCGCCGCGACCGACGGCAAGCGGAGCATCACCAACGATCTCGACCACCCCGTCGGCCTAGGGCCGGTCAGCGTGACCTGGCGTGCCTGGGACGGTCCGCCGGATACCGGCAAGCCGGTCGCGACCAAGACGGCCGTGCTGTTCGTGATGCCGCATGGCGTGACGCCCGTCGCCACCTCCGGGCGCGAGGGCGCCACCGACGGCAACAACGCGGTCAAGATCGCGGCCGATGCGGAGGGGCGCATTCACATGGTGTGGCTCGATGGCGGCGTTGCCGGCCGGGAAGGCGTCTTCTACCGCCGCGCCGCGCTCGCGCCGGACGGCTCGGTGAGATGGGAGACGGCTCCCGAACGGGTCGATGAGAACACGCCCTTTGTCTACAGCGCCTATCCCTCGCTCGCCCTTTCAAGCCATGCGGTGCATGTGACGTGGCAAGGTGCCGACGGCCTTGCGCATTATCGGCGCCTCGTGCATGCCGGCGAAGACTGGACCTGGGACGCGCCGCACGCGACCGCAAGCAAAAGCGATGGACGCGATATCGGCGCCGTCATCGCTGCCGCGAGCGACGACAAGGTCGAAATCGTGACGCCCGGCGACCGTTTCGGCGTCACCGAGGATGGCGGCAAGACCTGGCGCGACGAGGCGGTGCCGATGCCGCCCGGACAGCGGATGAAGACCGTGACTTTCGCGCTCGACCGGCTCGGCAACGCCCACATCGCCTTTGCCGGCATGGTGCATGGGCCGGCGCACGCCTCGATGGACAAATCGAGCGGCGGCTATTGGCAGCTCCGCTATATCCGGCGCGGCCCCGACGGCACCTGGAGCGACGCGCAGAACGTGCTCGCCGACCGCCCCGAATGGGCCGATCCCGGCAACGACGAGGATATCCTCGCCGACTGGCCACGCCTCGCGATCGGCGACGACGGCACCCTCCATCTCGCCTGGCACGGCACCGAAGCGAGCCACATCTGCGGCAACGACCATGCCTATTATCGCCGCTTGCCCGCGCTGGCCCCCGGGCGCTGGGCCGAGCATTGGGACGATCCGCAAGCGCTGATGCCGCAGAGCCTGATGAAAGGGCAGACTTTCTCTTATGCCCCCTCGATCGCGCTCGACGGCGACGTGGCCATGCCGCTTGTCTTCTACCAGGTCGACAATGGCAGCGACCCGATCGGCTTCGATTCGGCGGCACGCGTCGTGCGCAACGGCAAGCTCGAGGGCGATCCGATCCCGGTGACGCAATGGATCTCGACCTCGATCGACCAGCATCGGCCGGAGATGGGATTGAGCGCGCGCTTCCCCTCGGTGGCGCCGACCCTTCGCCACTCGCCGGACGGACGGCTCTGGCTCGACGTGATCGAGACCTTGATCCCGACCGGCGCCAAGGACACGCTGAAGCTCGTCGCC
>DATJLY010000018.1:0-9661 GCA_035509095.1 Allostellaceae bacterium
GCGACCTCGCTCATCGGCGCGAGCAGCGGCAAGCCGCCACGGGCATCGGTCACGGTCTCATACGCGATGCAGGTGGCGCCGCTTTTCATCAGCCCTTCGGTCTGCACGCGATCGGCGGCGAGATGGAGATAGGTGAACAGCACCTGCCCGGCCTTGAGCCGCGCGATCTCTTGCGGCTGCGGCTCTTTCACCTTGATGATCAGCTCGGCCGTGTCGAACACCTCGGCGGCCGAGGCGAGGACGTGCCCGCCCGCCGCCTCATAGGCCGCATCGTCGAAGCCGATGCCGGCGCCCGCGCCGCGCTCGATGACGACGCGGTGGCCGCGATGCGTCAACTCGCGCACGCTGCCGGGGACGAGGCCGACGCGGTATTCGTGCGTCTTCACCTCTTTCGGGACGCCAAGCAGCATCAGGCGGCGTCCTTCAGCACGCCCGCGAGAATGCCGAACAGCTGATCGATCTCCTTGCGCTCGATGATGAGCGGCGGCGACAGCGCGATGATGTCGCCGGTCGTGCGGATCAGGAGCCCGCGCTCCCAGCACGAAAGGAACGCCGCGAAGGCGCGCGCGGCGGGCTTGCCGGCGATGGGATCGAGCTCGATCGCCGCGACAAGGCCAAGATTGCGGAGATCGACGACGTGCGGCAGCCCCTTGAGGCTATGCACGCCATCCTCCCAATAGGATTCGAGCGACCTGGCGCGCGCGAACAAATCCTCGCGCCGATAGATGTCGAGCGTCGCCAAAGCGGCCGCCGCCGCAAGCGGGTGGCCCGAATAGGTATAGCCGTGCGGAAATTCGACCGCGAGCTCGGGCCCGGTCATGAAGGCCTCGTAGAGACCGTCCCGCACAACGACGCCCGCCATCGGCACGGTCCCGTTGGTGAGGCCCTTGGCGCACGTCACCATGTCCGGCACCACGCCGAAGCGCTCGACCGCGAAGCTCGCGCCGAGCCGCCCGAAGCCGGTGATCACCTCGTCGAAGATGAGCAGGATACCGTGCCGGTCGCAGATCGCGCGCAGCCGCTCGAGATAGCCCTTGGGCGGCACGAGCACGCCGGTCGAGCCGGCGAGCGGCTCGACGATCACGGCGGCAATGGTCGAAGGATCGTGAAGCGCAACGATGCGGTCGAGCTCGTCCGCGAGATGCGCGCCCCATTCCGGCTGCCCGCGCGAATAGGCCTGGTGCGCGCGATCATAGGTCGACGGAAGGTGATCGACGCCGGGCAGCAGGCTGCCGAAGAAGCGCCGGTTGACCGATATCCCGCCGACCGAGAGCCCGCCAAATCCCACGCCGTGATAGCCGCGCTCGCGGCCGATGAGGCGCGTCCGCTGTCCCTCGCCGCGCACGCGATGATAGGCGATCGCGATCTTCAGCGCGGTATCGACAGCCTCGGAGCCGGAATTGGCGAAGAAGACGTGATCGAGCCCCTTGGGCAAAAGGGCCGCGAGCCGCGAGGCCGCCTCGAACACGGCGGGATGCCCCATCTGGAACGCCGGCGCATAGTCGAGCTGAAGCGCCTGCCGATGTACCGCGTCGGCGATCTCGCGCCGCGCGTGGCCCGCATTGACGCACCACAGGCCGGCGGTGCCGTCGAGCACGCGCCTGCCGTCGGCGCTGGTGTAGTGCATGCCTTCGGCGGCGACGACGAGTCGCGGCTTCGCCTTGAACTGGCGATTGGCGGTGAAGGGCATCCAATAGGTTTCGAGGTCGTTCGGCTGTCCTCCGCGCACGACACCATCATCGGCCATCACGGGCCTCCTCAATGTTGAGCGGAACCCGGCCCGCTCGGCGCCGCCGGCGCCGCGCTGGCCGGCGGCTGTGCCGGCGGCGACGTCACCGTCGAATGCGGCGCCAGCGACACGCCGAACGCGATCGCGATGACGCCGATGATCCCAACTGCAAACCACATAATCAAATCCCCTGTTCCCGGTGGCGCGCCGGATGGTGCGCCCGCCGGCCGCGCAGGGCAAGCCGCGATTGCGCACGAAAGCATCCGTTCAGCGCCGCTTCCTCAGGACGAGATTGCCGATGGCGCCCGCCGCCATCAGGACGGAGGTGCCGAGGAAAACCGCGCGCATGCCCACATGGCCGCCGACAAAGCCGCCGACAACCGGCCCGATCACCTGCCCGGCATATTGCGCGGAGACGGAATAGCCCAGGATGCCGCCGGCGATCGACTCGGGAACGTTGTGGCGGATGACGCTGGCGATGCACGGCAACAGGCCGCCCAGCGCCAACCCCATCAGCAGGCGCAGCAGGACAAGCTGCCATCCGGCGGCGACGAACGCTTGCGGGATCAAGAGGAGCGCCGAAACGGCCAGGCAGCCGACGATCACCGCCCAATGGCCGACGCGGTCGGCGAGCAGGCCTAGACGGGACGCGGACAAGATGCTGCCCAAGGCCGCGGCCGACATCGCGAGCCCCGCGACAAACGTCACCCGCGCCGGCTCGACAAGCTGCGCGACATAGACGGCGATGATCGGCTCGATCGACATGTTCGCGATCATCAGCAGAAGACCGGTCAGCAACATTGCAAGCACCGGGCGCTTGTCGGGGATGAGCGACCAGCCGCCGCGCGTTTGGGCCTTCGCCCGTGGCGGCCGCGGCTCCTCGTGGATCAGCACCGTCGTGCCGATGAAGGTGATGAAGATGACGCCGCCGGCAAGGAAAAAGGTCGACCGGATGCCGATGAGCGGCGGCAGCACGCCGCCGATGAGCGGGCCGACGAGGTTGCCCGCCATGATCCCGGACGACAGGACCCCGAGCGCCCAGCCGGAACGCGCCTTTGGGGTCTGCGTCGCGACAAGATATGTGGAGCCCGACGCATATCCGCCGAGCACGCCCGGAAGCACCCTCAACGCCACCAACTGCCACACATTATGGGCGATCCCCATCAGCGACATCGCGACCGCCATCCCGAGGCTCGCACGCACCAGCATGAGCTTGCGGCCATAGCGATCGCCGAGCCGCCCCCAAACCGGAGCGGCCAAGGCCGCGGCGAAGAAGGTGATGCCATAGGCGATGCCAGACCATTGAACCACGGCGGCGTGATCCGTGACGCCAAGCTGCTCGACGTAAAGCGGCAGGAACGGCAGGATCAGCGTCATCGCCACGATCGTGGTGAAGGAACCAACGACGCAGATGAACAGGTTCCGCTTCCACGGTCCCGCGTCGACGACGGCCGCCCGATCCTCTGTCGCGTCCACGCTTCCGGTTCCTAGTCCCGGGTGAACTCGAAGAGGCCGACGCCATAGTCGATCTCTTTCACCTCGTCGATGGCGGCCTGATCGCGCACGATGCCGCCCGGCAGCACCAGGCCGAAGCTCGCGAGGCGAAGCGCGGGCATGGCGTCCAGCACGCTCTCGGGCTGCAAAATGCGATGCGCGTTGAACTCCACTTTCTGGCTGCGGCCGACCGGGCAGCTGAAATAGAGCCGACCCCGGCGCGCGAGCACCCGCGCGAGCGAGCGCATGAAGGTGACGTGACCGAGAGGATCGATTGCGTCGCCATAGCGCCCGAGCCCGAAATGTTCGGCCGCGTGAAGGCTCGACAGCGACGGAATGCTCTCATCCGCAAATCCCGCCATCGTCGCCGCGTCCCCTTGGATGAAGCGGAGGCCCTGAGGCGGCCGAGGCAAAGGCCGTATGTCGACCACCTCCACCTCCATGAAGGCGAGGCAGTGCGCGATGAAGCCGTCGACGCGGGAGCCGACATCGACATGGCGCGCGGGCCGCGCTGCAAAGACCTTCCGCGCCGCCCACAAATCCTGATGGAAATATTCGCCGAGATCGCCGGCCTGGCGAAACCGGTCGCGGTAGAAGGGCCAAATCCGCGTGACGGGATTTTCCGCCCCGCCGGGCAAGCGGCGATAGGTCCGCAAATCGCGCCAGAAAAGCCAGCGCCCCTTCATTCCTACCGCGAAGCGGCCCATCGATGCCCCCTGTCGCCTAGGCCGCGAGCTGGCGCGCGACGTGATCGGCGAGCGGCAGCGACGCGGTGATGCCCGGCGATTCGATGCCGTAGAGATTGACGAGACCCGGCACGCCATGCTCGGCCGGGCCCTGTACCACGAAATCGGCGCCAGGATCGCGCGGGCCGTTGATCTTCGGCCGGATGCCGGCATAGCCGGGCTGCAACGCGCCATCCTTCAAGCCAGGCCAATAGGTGCGGATCGCTTCGTAAAAGCGGTCGCCGCGGCGCGGATCGACACTGTAGTCGATGCCATCGATCCATTCCGTGTCAGGACCGAATCGCGCCTGGCCGCCCAGGTCGAGCGTCAGATGCACGCCGAGCCCTGCTGCCTCCGGCACTGGATAGACGAGGCGCCGAAACGGTGCGCGGCCCGAAAGGGTGAAATAGACGCCGCGACAATAGAAGTCGGATGGAATCGACGCGGCCGGAATGCCGGCGATGCGGCGCGCGAGCGACGGTGCCTCGAGTCCTGCACTGTTCACAAAAAGCTCACAGCAGAGCGTCATCGGCTCGGCGCCCCCGACATCGAGCCTGAAGCCCCGTCCCTCGACACGGCCGCCCAGCACCGGCGCTCTCAGCACGATGTTGGCGCCGGCCGATTCGGCGTCGGCTTCGAGCGCCAGCATGAGGCCGTGGCTGTCGATGATGCCGGTCGAAGGGGAATGAAACGCGGCGAGGCAGAAGAGCGCGGGCTCGAGCGACGAGGCCTCGTTGCCGCCGAGCCATTGGAGGTCGTCGACGCCGTTTGCCGTGGCTCGTTCCATGACGGCGCGCAGCACGCCGATCTCGGCTTCGGTACATGCGACGACAAGCTTGCCGATGCGGCGGTGCGCCACGCCATGCTCGGCGCAATAGGCGTAAAGCTGCCGCCGTCCAGAGACGCAATAGCGGGCCTTTAAGCTGTCTTTTGGATAATAAAGTCCCGCGTGAATCACCTCGCTGTTGCGCGAGGAGGTGTGAGACCCGATCCAACGCTCCTGCTCGAGCACCAGGACCTCGCGCCCCGCCTTCGCGAGCGCGCGCGCGACCGCGAGCCCGACCACCCCGGCTCCCGCCACGACGCATTCAACTGCTTCTGCCATCGCGTGATTCTGGCCCAGCGCGCGCGCGAAAAAAAGCCCCGCCGATGCCCGGCGGGGCTTAGGTTTCAGGGAGGAAACACGCACACGGGAGAACCATGTGTAACCTTACTTACGGACGAGGCGCGGGATTGGATCACCTCCCCTTGGTGACATCGTTCGCGTGTCATTTGGTCCCCCGGTGTTGCAAGGCGCCCCAAGGTGGGGCAGTTTTGGCGCGCAATGGAAGCGCGAGAGCACATCCTGGTCGTCGACGACGATCCGGACATCTGCGACCTCATCCGCGAATATCTCTCGGGCGAGGGTTATCGCATCAGCACCGTCAATGACGGCGAGGCGATGCGGGGGCTGCTCGAACGCGACCCGGTCGCGCTCGTCATTCTCGACCTGGTGCTGCCGGGCGAGGACGGCCTGGCGCTTGCCCGCGTGCTGCGCGAGCATTGGGATGTCGGCATCATCTTTCTGACCGGGCGAGGCGAGATCGTCGACCGGATCATCGGGCTCGAGATGGGTGCCGACGACTATCTGGCGAAGCCGTTCAACTTGCGCGAATTGCTGGCGCGGGTGCGAAGCGTGCTGCGCCGGGTCGGCCAAGCGGGCGGTGCCGCCGGCAGCGGCGATCACGGCGGCGATGGGCCGGTGAAGGCGCGCTTTGCCGGCTGGAAGCTCGATCTCGCCGCGCGCGAGCTGCTCTCGCCGTCGGGCGAGCAGGTGCGCCTCACTACGGGAGAGTTCGATCTTCTGGTGGCGTTCGTGCGCAACGCCAACCGGGTGCTGAGCCGCGACCGCCTCATGGTGCTGGCGCGCCACCGCGAAGCGGGGCCGCTCGATCGCACCATCGACGTGCAAGTGGGGCGATTGCGGCGCAAGCTCGAACCCGATCCGGACAATCCGGTGCTGATCAAGACAGTGCGCGGAACCGGCTATATCTTCACGCCGACGGTCGAACCGGTCTGAACCAACGGCCGCGTCGGCAACAGACAAAAGAGGGGAGCCTTCGATGAGCATGAAGCGCAGCACGGATCATCTTCGCACGACCCACACCGGCAGCCTGCCGCGCCCGCCGGAAATGCTCGAAGCGATGCGCGCGATGGCGGCAGGCCAGCCGGTCGACAAGAGCGCTTACGAAGCCGCGCTGACCAAGAACGTCGCCGATATTGTGCGCAAGCAAGTCGACGCCGGCATCGACACGGTGACCGACGGCGAAGCGAGCAAGCCGAGCTTCAACCAATATGTCGCCGAGCGGCTCCAAGGATTCGAGCCGCGCATGCCGTCGGGCGGGCTTCCGGTTCCGACCGGGCCGATGAATCTCGACGGCCGCGACGCGGCGATGTTCCCGGATTTCTACAAGAACGTGCTCGAGAACAACCCATTCACGCACGTGATCCGCATGCCGCCGCGCGTCTGCGTCGGCCCCATCCGCTATGTCGGGCAGGAGAAGGCGGCGCGCGACATCCGCAACCTCAAAGCCGCCATGGCGGCCGCCGGCGCCGATGAAGGCTTCATCCCGTCGGCGGCGCCGATCCCGGGGATGAAGAACGAATACTACAAGACCGAGGACGACTATATCGCCGCCTTCGGCGAGGCGATGCGCGAGGAATATCGCGCGATCCTCGACGCGGGTTTCCTGCTGCAGATCGACTATCCCGGTCTCGTCAGCGGCTGGGACACGGCGAAGTCGATGTCGGTGGCCGATTATCGCAAATGGGCGCAAGGCCGGATCGAGCATGTGAACCACGCGCTTCGGGGCCTGCCCGAGGACCGCATCCGGTTTCATACCTGTTATGGCGTGAATTTCGGGCCGCGCGTCAGCGACCTTCAGCTCGAGGACGTGATCGACCTGTTCTTTTCGATCAAGGCCGGCTCTTATTCGTTCGAGGCCGCCAATCCGCGGCACGAGCACGAATGGCGCGTGCCGGAGAAGGTCAAGCTGCCGGCGGGGAAGATCCTGATCCCCGGCGTCGTCACGCATTCGAACGCCATGATCGAGCATCCCGAGGTCGTGGCGGAGCGCATGGAGCGTTGGGCCCGCACCGCGGGACGCGAGAATGTGTTGTTCGGCAACGATTGCGGCTTCCAGTCGACCGCTGGCAACAGCGAGATTCCGATGACCGTCGCCTGGGCGAAGCTGCAATCGCTGGGGGCCGGCGCGAAGCTTGCCTCGGCGCGACTTTGGCGGTGATATGGCGCTTCGAGGAGGCCGCAATCCATGCGTCAGGAAGAGAATGATCGTCTAACCCGGGTCGGCGCGGGCACGCCCATGGGCAATTTGCTCCGCCGCTATTGGCAGCCGGCGCTTCTCTCCGAGGAAGTGGCCGAGCGCGACGGCCCGCCGGTGCGGGTGCGGCTTTTGGGCGAGGACCTGGTGGCGTTCCGCGCGACCGACGGACGGGTCGGGTTGATCGATGCCTTCTGCCGCCACCGCCGCGCCCCTTTGTTCTTCGGCCGCAACGAGGAATGCGGACTGCGCTGCGTCTATCACGGCTGGAAGTTCGACGTGGATGGCGCGTGCGTCGATTTGCCGTCCGAACCGCCGGAAAGCAAATTGAGGGAAGGCGCCTCCATCAAGGCCTATCCGACGGTCGAGCGGGGCGGCGTGGTCTGGGCCTATCTGGGCCCCAAGACGCTGCGTCCGCCCGAGCCCGACTATGAATGGACGCGCGCGCCCGCAACGCATCGCGCGGTGTCGAAGACGCTCCAATCCTCGAACTTCCTTCAGGGGCTCGAAGGCGGGCTCGACACCGCCCATGTCTCCTATCTCCACAACAACCGGATGGGCGATCGCGCCAATCTCTTCACCCGCGACGGCACGCCGAAGATCGACGTGTTCGAGACCGATTTCGGATACTCTTATACCGGCACGCGCCGGATCGACGCCGACCGGAACTGGGTGCGGCTTTATCACTACCTCATGCCGGCGCAGCAGACGCGCCCCAACGTGACGCCGTCGAATATCTCGTCGAATTCCCATGTCCCGAAATGGGACGGCCATATCTGGGTCCCGATCGATGACCGCGAGACCTGGGTCTATAATTTCTGCTGTGGATTCGACATGAAGGCGCCGCTCGACCCCGAGCTCGTGGAGCAGATGGAAGCGGGCTATGGCCGCGGCCGCGCCGATTACGTGCCCGGCACCCACCGCCTCAAGGCCAGCCGCGAGAACGACTATTTCATCGACCGCCAAGCCCAGAAGACGACAAGCTTCACCGGCATCAAGGGCATCAACACGCAGGACATGGCGGTGCAGGAGGGCATGGGACCGGTCGTCGACCGCACGCGCGAATATCTCGGCACGTCCGACCGCGCGATCCTGGTGCTGCGCAAGGTGCTCACCGAGGCGATGCGCGCGGTCGAGCGCGGCGAGGACCCGCCGGGTCTCGACCCCGCGACGCACCGCGACGTGCGCCCGCATGACGGGCTGGTGCCGGCGGGCACCGACTGGCGCGCCGCGTTCGCGACCGCAGGCGCCGCCCGCTGGTAAGGCGCTACTTCGCGACCCAGGGCATGATCGGCACGGTGCTGATCGAGTTGGCGGGCGAGCCGTTGATCAGCTTCGAGCTCACCGCCACGTAGATCAGCGTGTTGTGCTTCTTGTCGATCATCCGATAGATACGCGTCGCCTTGAAGAAGATGCTGGTCTTCTGCGTGAACGCCTCCTCGTCTTTCGGCAACGAGGCGATGTCTACCGTGATGGGCCCGATCTGCCGGCACGCGACCGAGAAGTTCGACGGATCCTCGTTGAGCCCAAACGGCTGACCCCAGCCGCCCTTGCGCGCCTGCGAGATGTGGCACGCGACGCCCGGCACGCGCGGGTCCTCGAAATCCGAGACGCACACCTTGTCGTTGGGCGACAGCAGGTTGAACGTCGTGCTGATGCAGCCGAGATCGTCGGCGCGCGCCAGCCCGGCGGTCGCGAGAAAGGCGAGGAAGGAGAGAAGAAAGAGCTTCACGGGAACGACTCCTAGAGCAGTCAGTGCAGATGGGGGCGGTTGCGTCCTTCGACTGCGCTTCGCTCCGCTCAGGATGAGGAAGGTTCAAGAAAATTCCTCATCCTGAGCGGAGCGCGCGAGCGCGCAGTCGAAGGACGCAACCGCGCTTCAGCCTACGGGTTGCCGTACCCGCCGCCACCCGGCGTTTCGATCACGAACACGTCGCCTTCGCGCATCTCGACCTTGTGGGTGCCGCCGAATTCCTCGCGCGTCCCGTCCGCGCGCTCGACCCAATTGCGGCCCATGGCGCCCGGCGCGCCGCCCGCGAGCCCGAACGGCGCCACGGTTCGGCGCGTCGCGAGGATCGCCGCCGTCATCGCCTCGCGAAAGCGGACGCGCCGGATCACCCCGTCGCCGCCATGCCAGCGTCCGTGTCCGCCGGAGCCATGCCGGATCGAAAAACTTTCGAGCAGCACGGGAAAGCGCCATTCCAGCACCTCGGCGTCGGTAAGGCGGGTGTTGGTCATGTGCGTGTGGACGGCGTCGGCGCCGTCAAAGCCGGGTCCCGCGCCCGATCCGCCGCAGATCGTCTCGTAATATTGATGGCGCGCATTGCCGAAGGTGAGATTGTTCATGGTGCCCTGGCTCGCCGCAAGAACATCGAGCGCCCCGAACAGCGCAT
>DATJLY010000019.1:0-15591 GCA_035509095.1 Allostellaceae bacterium
ACGCGAAGCGACGTGCGCCCCCACGGCGTGGATGGCCGGGTCGAGCCCGGCCATGACGAAAAGGGCTCGCAATGAGCCTCCTTGCGGTCCGCGATCTCACCGTCACGTTTCATACCCCGGGCGCGGACGTGGCCGCGGTGCGCGGCGTGTCGTTCGATCTCGACAAGGGCGAAACGCTGGCGCTGGTCGGAGAGTCGGGGTCGGGCAAATCGGTGACCGCGCTGTCGATCCTCCAGCTTCTCCCTTATCCGATCGCGGCGCACGGACCGGAAAGCAGCATCACGCTCGACGGGCAAGAGCTCATCGGCGCACCGCCGGAAATCATGCAGAAAATCCGCGGCAACCGCGTCGCGATGGTGTTCCAGGAGCCGATGACCTCGCTCAATCCGCTTCACACCATCGAGAAGCAGGTCACCGAGACCCTTCATCTCCACAAGCGCATGGGCGCGGCGTCCGCGCGCACCCGCGCGATCGAGCTGTTGCGCCTCGTCGGCCTGGCCGAAGCGGAAAGCCGCCTTTCGGCATATCCGCATCAGCTTTCGGGCGGTCAGCGTCAGCGCGTGATGATCGCGATGGCGCTCGCCAACGAACCCGACATCCTCATCGCCGACGAGCCCACCACCGCGCTCGACGTGACGATCCAGGCCCAGATCCTGAAGCTGTTGAAGGAGCTTCAGGCGCGCTTCGGCATGGCGCTCCTTCTCATCACGCACGATCTCACGATCGTCGCGAAGATGGCAGACCGCGTCGCCGTCATGACCGAGGGCCGGATCGTCGAGACCGGACCCGTGCGCGAGATCTTCGCCGCGCCGCGTCATCCCTATACGCGCCGGCTCCTCGATGCCGCCCCCAAGGGCGAGCCCGAGACGCAGTCGCCGCGCCCGGCCGTGCTGATGGAGGCGCGCGCGCTCAAGGTCTGGTTTCCGATCAAGAGCGGCCTCTTGCGCCGAACGGTTGGGCATGTGAAGGCGGTCGATGGGATCGACCTGTCGCTGCGCGCCGGCGAGACGTTGGGCGTGGTGGGCGAAAGCGGCTCGGGCAAGACGACGCTCGGGCTCGCGCTGTTACGGCTCATCGGCTCGAGCGGCGAGATCCGCTTTGACGGGCGCGCCCTCGAGACGCTGTCGAGCGGAGCGATGCGACCGTTGCGGCGCGAGCTTCAGATCGTGTTCCAGGACCCGTTCGCGAGCCTGAGCCCGCGGCTGTCGATCGGTCAGATCGTCGAGGAAGGATTGAAGGTGCATCGCATCGGCGGCACCGCGGCCGAGCGGCGCGCCTTGATCGAAGCGGCGCTCGACGAGGTCGGGCTCGACCCCGCCTCGCTCGACCGCTATCCGCACGAATTCTCGGGCGGCCAGCGCCAGCGCGTCTCGATCGCCCGCGCGCTCGTGCTGAAGCCGCGGCTTGTCGTGCTGGACGAGCCGACCTCCGCCCTCGACATGTCGGTGCAGGCGCAGATCGTGGAGCTGTTGCGCGCGCTGCAACAGCGCCATCGCTTGGCCTATCTCTTCATCAGCCATGATCTGCGCGTGGTCCGCGCCTTGGCGCACGAGGTGCTGGTCATGAAGGACGGCAAGGTGGTGGAGACCGGGTCCACCGCATCGCTCTTCGCGGCGCCCAAGGAGCCCTATACGCGCGCGCTGATGGCGGCGGCCTTCGATATCGAGACGGCCGAGCCCGGGGTGGTGGCGACATGACCCTGAGAGCGGCGTTTCTGTCGACCGTGCTGCCCTTCGGCCCGTGGCAGGCCGAGCTGCAACGCCACATGCCGGAACTGGCGCTCGACCCCGCGCCGGCCGATCCCGGCGCGATCGAAGTGGCGCTCGCGTGGCAGCCGCCCGCCGGCGCGCTCGCGCATTATCCCAATCTTCGCCTCGTCCATGCTCTGGGCGCCGGCGTCGACGAGCTCCTGGCCGATCCCGCGCTTCCGCCCGGCGTGCCGGTGGTGCGGCTCGTCGATCCGATGATGACGCGCGCGATGGGCGAATATGTGCAGCTTCAAGTGCTGCGCCTTCATCGCCAGGACCTGGCCTATCGCGCGCAGCAGCATGGCCGGGAATGGCGCGAGCTGCCGCAGCCGGGCGCGGGCGAGCGCACCGTCGGCATTCTGGGCCTTGGCGTCCTTGGCACCGAGGCGGCGCTGCGCCTTGCGGTGCTGGGCTTCGACGTCGCCGGCTGGAGCCGCCGCGAGCAGCGCCTCAAGGGCATCAAATCCTATTTCGGCGTGGACGGACTTGCGACGCTCGCCGCGCAAAGCGACATCCTTGTCTGTCTCTTGCCGCTGACGCCCGAGACCGAGAACATTCTCGATCGGCGCCTCTTCGCGCGCATGAAGCGCGGCGCCGCTCTCATCAATTGCGGCCGCGGTGCCCATCTCGTCGAAGCGGACTTGCTGAGCGCGCTCGATCAGGGACGGATCGGCGCGGCGGTGCTCGACGTGTTCCGCACCGAGCCGCTGCCCCAGGATCATCCGTTCTGGACCCATCCCGCCATCATCGTGACGCCGCATGCCGCCGCCGCCAGCAACCCGGTCACTGCCGCCCCTGTCGTCGCCGACGCGCTGCGCCGCCATGCCGCCGGCCGGCCGATCATCAACCTCGTCGACCGCTCGCAGGGATATTAAGGCGCGCCCACGCCCCAGCGTTCGAGCGCGCGGCGCACACCGGCGTCGCGGGATCGCTCGGGCGTCCAGCCGCGCGCGCGATAGGATCGCGCGGTGAGCGCGTTGCCGCCCCAGCCCAGATAAAGCTGCAAGCCGAGGAATGCCGCGAACAGGCCGATCTCCGCCGCGAGCCGGCCCGGCCCGGCGGCGAGCCGCCCCAGCGCCAGGTCCGCCACCCACAGCCCCAGCACCACCGCGCCCCAGCCGGTAAGGCCGCGCAGGAACAGCGGCACGCCCAGCACGCCGGCGAACAGGAACAAATCCCAGGCGAAGCCGGGCTTCACCCGCTTTGCCTTCTTGCCGGACGGGTGCTGAAACAGCACGCCCACAGGCGCCGCTTCGGCCGGCGGCGCGGCCGCTCGTCGGCGGCGCGCGGCGGGCGCGGCATCGGGCATCAGGCCGACCGCTGCGTCACGAGACGCCGCTCGATGAGCGACAACAACGCGCGCAAGCCCAGCGCCTCGCCGCCTTCGGGGCGGCCGGGCCGCGTCTTCTGATTCCAGGCGAAGGTGTCGATATGCGCCCACGGCACGCTGTCGGGCACGAACTCGGCGAGATAGAGCGCGGCGACAATGGCGCCGGCGAAGCCGCTTTCGGAGACATTGTTGATGTCGGCCACCGGGCTGTTCAGCATCTCGCGATAGGGGCGCCACAGCGGCAGGCGCCAGAGCGGATCGCCCTCCGCGGTCCCGGCCGCGATAAGATCGCCCGCAAGCGCGTCGTCGTTGCAGAAGAGCGCCGGCAGGTCGGGCCCCAGCGCCACGCGCGCGGCGCCGGTCAGGGTCGCCATGTCGACGAGCAGCGCCGGGCTCTCGCTCACCGCCTCGGTCAGCGCGTCGCACAGGATGAGGCGGCCTTCGGCGTCGGTGTTGCCGACCTCGACGGTGATCCCTTTGCGCGTCGACAGCACGTCGAGCGGGCGGAACGCATTGCCGGCGACCGAATTCTCCACCGCCGGCACCAGCACCCGAAGCCGCACCGGCAGATTGAGCGCCATAATCGCCTGCGCCAGCCCGAGAAGGGTCGCGGCACCCCCCATATCCTTCTTCATCATGCGCATGCCCGACGCGGTCTTGAGGTCGAGCCCGCCGCTGTCGAAGCACACGCCCTTGCCGACGAGCGTCAGCTTTGGTGCCCGCGCGTCGCCCCAGGTCAGATCGACGAGCCGCGGCGCCCGCGTGCTGGCGCGGCCCACCGCATGGACCGCGGGGTAATTCTCCGTGAGAAGCGCATCGCCGACGATGAGCCTGCAGCGCGCGCCGAGACGCGCCGCCATGTCCTCGGCCGCGCCGGCAAGCTCGGCGGGACCCAGATCCTCCGCCGGCGTGTTGATGAGGTCGCGGGCAAGGAACGCCGCCTCGGCGATCGCTTCGACCCGTGCCTTGTCGGCGCCCGCGGGCCATTCGAGCCGCGCCGGCGCGCGCTCGCGCTTGCGATAGCGGGTGAAGCCATAGCTCCCGAGCGCCCAGCCCAGCGCCAGCCGGGTGGCGCCATCGCGGTCGCCCGGCCCGTCGAGCGCATAGGTCTCTTCGGGCAGCGCGTCGGGGCAGGCCGCCAGCGACCAGATCGGGTCGGTCTCGGACCGTCCCACCAGGACCCGCGCCAGCCGGCCGGATTCGTCCGGCAGCAGCAGCACCTGGCCCTCCTTGGCGGCGAATCGTGTCGCCTCGGCCCAGCGCTCGACCCCGGGGCCAAGCGCCGCGAGCCGGCCCGGAAGCTCGTCCGGAGTGACCGCCGCAAGCGGCACGGCGCCGCCGCCGGGCGGCACGAGATGCTGAAGCAAAGCCGCTATCTCCTATCTGATGCCGGGTTGCGCTCCGGCCCGCGCTTGTCCTAAGCCCCGGCCAGATCGCCGCCAGGGTCAGGATAGCCGATGGCCGAGTTCACCATCTATATCGGCAACAGGACCTATTCCTCGTGGTCGCTCCGGGCGTGGCTCATGCTGAAGGCGAGCGGGCTCGCCTTCGACGCGGTGCTGATCCCCCTGTGGCAGCCGGAAAGCAAGGCCGAGCTCCTGCGCCACTCCCCTTCGGGCAAGGTGCCGGCGCTGCGCCATGGCGACGTCACGGTGTGGGAATCGCTTGCAATCGCCGAGTACCTGGCCGAGCAGGCGCCCCGCGCCGACCTGTGGCCGGCCGACGCCGCCGCGCGCGCCGCCGCGCGCGCCGTCAGCGCCGAGATGCATGCGGGCTTCTTGCCGCTGCGCCGGCATTTGCCGATGAACCTGCGGGCGAGCGGCCGCGTGCGCGACCTGCCCCCGGACGTGCAGGCCGACGTGAACCGCGTGACCGACATCTGGCGCGACTGCCGGCGCACTCACGGCGCAAGCGGCGCCTATCTCTTTGGCGCGTTCGGCATCGCCGATGCCATGTTCGCGCCGGTGGTGAGCCGGTTCCGCTCCTATGGCGTGGCGCTTACCGGCGAGGCCCGAGCCTATGCCGATGCGGTCTGGGCCCATCCGGCGTTCACGGAATGGGTCGACGCCGCCCGCGCCGAGCCTTGGGTCGTCGCCTCGTTCGAGGTGTAGGCATCTTGAGCTAGGGCAGATTTTGCCCTATATAAATCCGCGCGGCGGGAGCGCGGATGCCTGAGATAAGGCGGTTTGACCGGTTCAGGCTCTTGATGTTCTTCCAGGATGAGAACCCGCCGCATGTGCACCTCGTCGGCAAAGACTTTGCGGCCAAGATCCGCATCTCAAATGGCGACGTGCTGGCGGGCTCGGCTCCCGCGGCATCCTTGAGAGAGGCACGCGGCTGGATTTCCGGGCATCGGGCAGAGCTGTTGGCGTTATGGGACGAGTTTCAAAGGTGAGAGCATGAGCGGTGAAAGGGTCCGCGTGACAAAAGTCCGTCCGGCGGCGGGCCTCACGCTGAGGGTCCATTTCGCCGCGGATGGACGCGATTATGACCTCGACATGACCGGCTTCTTCGCGCGCAGCGCCCATTTCGCGCCGCTTCTGAGCGATGCCGAGGCCTTCGCCAGCGTATCGATCGTGGAAAACGGCCTGGGCGTGGCATGGCCGGTCGAGACACGCTGGGGCCCTCTTGATGTCTCCGCCGACACGCTCAGGCGGATCGCGGAGGAGCAGCAGCCGATGACCGGCGCCGATTTCTCGGCCTGGCGGACGAAGCTGGGCTTGTCGCTGACCGAAGCCGCGAAACTCCTCGGCCTCGGCCGGCGGACGATCATGGGCTACCTCAAGAAAGACGAGCTTCCATCGGTCGTCGCCATTGCCTGCCGCGCGCTTGCGCGGGACAAGAGCGTCCTCGCGGCGCATTACGTGCCCGCCGGGAGGAGCGTCCCCCACCCGCCCTCGATAAATTCCGCCCAACATCCTAGGCAATCGCGCCTTGCATTGCGGCGCGGATCGCCGCATCGTCCTGCCGTGGCGCGGCGATCTTCCACCAAGCACGAGGCATGACATGGTGAGCGCAGCCAACACCCCTCCCGGCGTCGACGTCACAGGCGCGATGCGCGGAGGGTACCGCACCATCCTTTCCTATGACGCGCTTGCCTTCATCGCGCATCTGCAACGGAAATTCGGCGCCGAGCGGTCGCGCCTCCTCGGCCTCCGCGCCGAGCGCCAGCACCAATTCGACGAGGGCTTGAAGCCCGACTTCCCGCCCGAGACGCGCGCGATCCGCGATGGCGACTGGACCGTGGCGCCCTTGCCCAAGGACCTGCTCGACCGCCGGATCGAGATCACCGGCCCGATCGACCGCAAGATGGTGATCAACGCCTTGAATTGCGGCGCCAATGTCTACATGGCGGATTTCGAGGATGCGAGCACGCCCACCTGGGACAATCTGATCGACAGCCACATCAATCTCTGCGACGCGGTGCGCCGCGTCATCACCTATGACGACCCGCAGAACGGCCGCCACTACGCGCTCAACCCCAGGACCGCGACGCTTCTGGTGCGCCCGCGCGGATGGCATCTCGACGAGGCGCATATCCTGATCGACGGCGCGCCGATGTCCGGCGCGCTGATGGATTTCGGCCTCTATTTCTTCCACAACGCCAAAGAGCTGATGGCGCGCGGCAGCGGGCCTTATTTCTATCTGCCGAAGATGGAGAGCCGGCACGAGGCGAAGCTGTGGAACGACGTGTTCCTCGAAAGCCAAAGCCGCCTCGGCATCCCCGCCGGCACGATCAAGGCCACGGTGCTGATCGAGACCATCCTCGCCGCGTTCGAGATGGACGAGATCCTGCATGCGCTGAAAGAGCATTCGAGCGGGCTCAATTGCGGCCGCTGGGACTATATCTACAGCTATATCAAGAAATTCGCTGAAGACCCGGCCTGCGTCATGCCCGACCGCGCGCAAGTGTCGATGACGGCGCATTTCCTGCGCAGCTACAGCCTCCTTCTCATCAAGACGTGCCACCGCCGCAACGTCCATGCGATGGGCGGCATGGCGGCGCAGATCCCGATCCGCGACGACGCGGCCGCCAACGAGGCGGCGATGGCGAAGGTGCGCGCCGACAAGGAGCGCGAGGCAGGCGACGGGCATGACGGCACATGGGTCGCCCATCCGGGCCTCGTGCCGATCGCCAAGGAGATATTCGACCGGCTGATGCCCGAGTCAAACCAGATCGCGCGCAAGCGGCAGGATGTGAGCATCGGCGCCGCCGATCTGCTCGCCGTTCCCACCGGCACGATCACCGAGGCGGGCCTCCGGCAGAACATCAATGTCGGGATCGGCTATCTCGAAGCGTGGCTTCGAGGCACCGGCTGCGTGCCGCTCTATCACTTGATGGAGGACGCGGCGACGGCCGAGATCAGCCGCGCGCAGGTCTGGCAATGGGTCCGTCACGGCGCCAAGCTCGCCGACGGCCGCACTGTCGACCTGCCTCTCTGCCGCGCCATCCTGGGCGAGGAGCTGGAAAAGCTCAAAGCGACCGTCGGCAAAGACGCCTATGACGGCGGCCGCTATCCCGATGCGGCGCAGCTCTTCCTGTCGCTGATCGAGGCGAAGCAATTCCCCGAGTGGCTCACCGTGCCAGCCTACGAAAAGCTCGTCGCCGAAGGCGCATAGAGCGGTTTCCGCCTGCGCGGCGAAGGCGCGTCCTTCGACTGCGCGCCTACGGCGCTTCGCTCAGGATGAGGAACTTTGGGCGCGGTCCGCATCAGGATGAGGAACTTTTGGGTTCCGTCCTCATCAGGATGAGGAACTTTCGAGTTCCGTCCTCATCCTGAGCGGAGCGAAGCGTCGTCGACGGACGCTGATCACGCGGCGGCGTGGATCACGTCGCGCACGACCGGATAGACCTGGGTCTGCCAGCGCCGCCCGGCGAAGACGCCGTAATGGCCGGCGCCGGGCTGGACATAATGGCGCTTCATATAAGGGCGCAGGCGCTCGCACAGATCCTGTGCGGCGAGCGTCTGGCCCACGGCGCAGATATCGTCGCGGTCGCCTTCCACGGTCAGGAGATGGGTCTTCCGGATCGCGCCGCAATCGACCTTGCGGCCGCGCCATCGAAGCTCTTTGCGCGGCAGCTCGTGGTCGTGGAAGATGCGCTGCACCGTCTCGAGGTAGAAATCGGCGGCAAGGTCCATCACCGCGAAATATTCGCGGTAGAACTCGACGATCGTGGCGGCCTTGTCGCGCTCGCCGCGCGCCAGGTGGTTATAAAGGTCCTGGAACGACTTCATGTGGCGCTCGAGGTTCATCGCCATGAACGCGCACAATTGCACGAACCCGGGATAGACCCGGCGCAGCGCCCCGGCGCAGCCTTGCGGCACGACGCCGATGAGATGGCGCTCGAACCACCCGATCGGCCGGCTCAGCGCGAACTCGTCCACCTTGGTCGGATTGATTCGCGTGTCGATCGGACCGGCCATGAGGCACATGCTTTTGGGCTGCGCCGGATGGCCGTCCTCCGCCATCACCGCGACCGCCGCGAGCGCGCCGACGCAAGGCTGGCAGATCGCGACGAGATGCGCGTCGGGGCCGAGGAAGGTGAGAAACTGGATCACGTGATCGACGAAATCGTCGAACCCGAAGACACCCGCGGCGAGCGGCACGTCGCGCGCGTTGTGCCAGTCCGTGATGTAGACGTCGTGGTCCGCCACCATGGCCTGGACCGTGTCCCGCAACAGGGTCGCGAAATGACCCGAGATCGGCGCCACCAGCAGCACCGGCGGCTGCGGCGTCCCGGTCTCCTTGCGGAAGCGCACCAGCGTGCAGAACGGGGTCCGCAGCACCGCCTCCTCGCGCACCGGCACGACGCACCGTCCGACCGTTACGTCGCGGATGGCGAACGGCCGGCGCTTATGGGTGAGCGCCGCGAACGCCGAGACCTGGAACAGCGCCGACAGGCTGCGCTGCCACGGCAGATTGAGGGTGCCAGGCTCGAGCATGCCGGCGGCCGCGTACGCCGCCCAGCGCATCGGCTCGAGCGCGTCGGAGTGGGTTTGATAAGCCTGGTACAGCATGACCGGGCGGAGCCATGCAATTCGCGCACCAGGGCGGACTGGCACGGGCCTTGCGAACCACTCCGCCAAGGGAGGGCGACGGCAAGCAGGGCGTCCCATGACAAAAGCGGTTCTGACGATCAGCAGCAAGAATTATTCATCCTGGTCGCTGCGCGGCTGGTTATTGGTGAAGTTCGCGGGCCTTCCGTTCACGGAAAAGCCGGTCCCGCCCGACGATCCCGACGTCCGCGCGGAGCTGTTGCTGCTGTCGCCGTCGATCTTGGTGCCGTGCCTGACCCATGAAGGGATCGAGGTCTGGGACACGCTGGCGATCGCCGAATATCTCAACGAGGTGCTGCCCGATGCCGGGCTTCTGCCGCGGGGCCGGGCCGAACGGGCGCATTGCCGCGCCATTTGCGGCGAAATGCATTCCGGATTTTCCGCGCTGCGGGGCGCTTTGCCGATGAATCTCAAGGCGCATTTCCCCAGTTTCAAGGTGTGGTCGCGGGCCGAAGCCGATATCGAGCGGATCACCGCCATTTGGCGCGATTGCCTCGACCGCTATGGCGGCCCCTATTTGTTCGGCGATCGGACCATGGCGGACGCCATGTACGCGCCGGTGGTGACGCGGTTCACGACCTATGACGTGAAGCTCGATCCGGCCGCGACGGCCTATGGCAAATGCATCCTTGCCATGCCCGAGATGCAGGAATGGATCGAGGCCGCAAAGGCCGAGCCGGAAGGGATCGAGGAGCTCGATGTCGAGTTCTGATGCCTAGCGATCGCTCATTCTCGCTTAATCCCTAAGCAGCATAAAGGAAGCCGGCCAACGGGAATCGGCCCCTCTGGCCGCGCCTTCGCTTGGCGCATTTTTCGCATGGAAACGAGCCGAAGGAGACAGGCCATGGCCAACGACTTTGCTCACGCGGCACCGGTCGAGACCAAGTTCTCTCACAATCGCGAAGGCGACACGGTCTTTGTCAGCGGCGGCTTGCGAGACTTCTTCCGCTACCGCGATCTCGGCATCACCAAGGCCACCGGCGGACAGGTGATCGCGCAGCTGGTCCGCGCCCAGGACGCGCCCGAGGCCGGGACCGGGTGGCACTATCACGTCGCGGATTTCCACATCGTGATCATGCTGAAAGGCTGGGCACGATTCATGTACGAGGACAAGGACACGCTCGTGAAGGCCGGCGACTGCGTGCATCAGCGGCCTGGGATCGTGCATTTCCTGTTCGACTACTCGCCCGACATGGAATATCTCGAAATCGCCGGACCGGCCGACTTCAAGACCATCCCCGTCGAAGGACCGTGCCCGGTGCCGCCGCCGACCCCGTGGAAGTGATCAGGGCGATCGAGGCGGCACCGGAACCGTCATCGCACCGCGTGCGCCGCTAATGCTTCTTCTGCGGCGGCGGCGCCTTTGAGCCGTTGGACCTCGCCTGCTGCGGCGCGGGGTGCGCCGGACCGGCTCCCGGGCGCTGCATCTGCGCTGGGCCGGCACCGGGGCGCTGCGCCCCCGGGCGCATGCCATGTTGATCCGCTGCGCGGCGGCGCGCGTCTTCCTGTTGGCGGCGACGCGCTTCCTCTTCCTGGCGGCGACGCGCCTCTTCCTGGCGGCGGCGGGCCTCTTCGTCTCGGCGGCGCCGGTCCTCTTCCTCGCGGCGGCGGCGCTCTTCTTCCGATTGGGCAAACGCCTGCCCTGGCCCGAGCAAGGCGACCCCGCCCAGCGACAAAGCGATATCCTGACAGAAACGACGACGTGAATAGTCCATGTTCCTCCCCTTGACCACGCCCAGACGAGTGCCCTTTCACTCACGGGCCTTATCGGAAGGGGAGTTGATATCATTTTGACCGATTCGACAAGACCTCTCCACCCCCCGTTGTGATGACGGAATTAGGTCACTCTTCCGGCGTCACGCTTCCGCTTGCGAGGGCGAGACCTCTTCGAGCACCTGGCCGCGCGTCTCGTCGGCGAAGAAGATGCAGGTCAGCCCGCCGATGATCACGCCGACCCCCATCACCAGGAACACGGCGCCGAGCCCCGCGATCGGGATGATGAAGCCGATGAAGAACGGGCCCACCACCGAGGCAAAGCGCAGCCACGCATTGCCGACGCCGACCCCCAGCGCGCGCAGCTCGTTGGGATAAAGCTCGGCGTTGTAGGTGCTGAGCGACACGGCAAGGATGGCGTTGCAATAGAAGGCCAGCATCGTCAGCACCAGCACCCAGACCGGCGCCAGCTCGGTCGTATAGGCGGCGAGGTAAAGGAGCGGCATGGCGCTCAGCAACAGCGCGGTCGAGAACAGCTTCTTGCGGCTCACCGCCTCGATGAGCCAGATATTCACGAACGCCCCCACCAGCGAGAAGCTCGTCGTGATCGCGGCGTAGTTGAGGGCTTCTTGCACCGAGAGGTGATAAACGGTGGTCCAGAGCGACGGCATCCAGGTCGAGAGCCCATAGATCACCAGATAGCTCGACACCCACAGCACCCAGACGCTGAACGACCGCCGGCGATAGATGCCGTGGAACAGATCGCGGAACCGCGAGCTGGCGGGCTTGGGCGGTGGGAAGTCCGGCGGGATCGGCGGCAGCGGCCGTGCGCCGTTGCGCGAGATCATCGCCTCGATCGCGGACAGCGTCGCGTCCGCTTCGACGAGCCTGCCCTTGCTCGCGAGCCAGCGCGGCGATTCCGGCAGAAGACGCCGCAGCGGCAGGGCGAGAAGCGCCGGCGCCGCGCCGATCACGAACATCCACCGCCACCCGATCGCCGGCACCACGTACCGCCCGACCTGCGCCACCGCGAAGAGCCCGATCGAGAACAGGGTCTGATAGGAGAGCGAGAACCGGCCGCGCTGACGCGAATTGGCGAACTCGTTGATGTAGGCGGCCATGATCGGGATCTCGCCGCCAAGCCCCAGCCCTTGGAGGAATCGCATCGCGAAGAGCGAGTTGTAGTCCCACGCAAAGGCGCACAAGAGGCTTGTCAGCGACCATAGCAGCAAGGTGTAAAGGCACACCGGCACGCGCCCTATCCGCTCGGCGAGCCAGCCGAAGAACACGGACCCGATGGTCTGCCCGGCATAGCCGCCCGAGATCATGAGCCCGATCATCAACGGCGTCAGATGCCAGGGCCGGATGATCGCCGGCAGCACATAGGCGATGGCGAGCGCGTCGAACCCGTCGAAGAACCAGCTCGAGCCGATGATGAGGCCGATGCGCACATGCCAGAACGACAAGGGCAGCCGCTCGATGCGCGCGGCGATCTGCGGCGTGAACGGTACCGTGGAGGATGGGGTCATCGGGAAAGGATCGCGCCTGTTCTTGTGACCTGGACCCTCGACCCTCGGGGCTGCGAAGTCAACAGCGGGGCGGTATGATCGGCGGCGCGGCAGGGGGAGAAGGATCATGGCCACGATCTTCGTGGCGCGCAGCGCGAGCCTCGGCAAATGGGCCTCCGACGTCGGGCTCGGCAAGCATATTTACAAGGTCGGCGTGACCGACGAGCCGGTGAAGCCGCTGGTCGCTGCGGGCTGGGCGGGCGAGACGGATTGGCAGCTCGTGAAGAGCCAGCCGGTCGACGGCGCCAGCGAAGCGGCCGTGTTCGAGCAGCTCGCGCGCAAGGTGAAGGTGGTCGACCCGAAATATTATCCGCGCATCAAGAACACGAGCGGGCTCTACAAGGTCGACCCGGTCAATGTGGAAAACCACATCCTCGTCACCCGTGTGCTCGCGGACACGACCGACCCCGCCACCGTCAAGCTGAAACCAGCGGATTTCGCGGTCTATCTCATCCACAACGCGTTGCGCTAGCGGGCGTCCTCAACACCGGGATGCGCGAGCCGCGCCCGCGCATCCCGCGATCCGTTGTGTCGCCGCCAACTGGCAGATGGGCGGAACCGGTCCGGCCCGGCGGCGCTGGACCCGATCAGGCCCGCTTGCGATAGCGCCGCCGCAGCCCGCCGAACCCGATGAGTGCCGCGGTGAACAGGCCGAGCGAGGCCGGCTCGGGAACCGGGTCGACATCCCAGTTCACGGAAATGCTGCCTTCGAGCTGGCAAACGATCGGGCTCGATACGCAAGTGTTGTCGTTGACGGATTCGAACTGCTCGGTGTTGCCCGTCGTGTTGCCCGAGTTGATGGTCAACTCGAACGGGCCGTCCGAGCCGAAGAAGCCGTTTGCGCCTGTCGCGTAGCTCTCGGCATCGAGGATCGTGGAAAGGGTGAACTCCAACGTGTCGTTGGTGGCCGCCTGACCGCCCGCCATGACGGAAAATGTCGAGCTCGTGCCGTCGGCGAGAAGGATGCAGTTCGACGAGCCGCCGATGTTCGCGCCGTCCCAACAGGCCGCGGAGCCGACATGGCTTTTGTTGTTGGTGCCGATGTCGTAGTCGGGATAGTTCGTGCCGGTGAGGATGGTGTGGCTCACGCTCGTGCCCGGCGTGATGTTCCCGGGCGGCAAGGTGGAAGCGTCGTTGGCCGTCGCGACCCCGAACGTGTCCCCGCCCCCTTGCACGCCATAGATTTGTATGTTCACCGTTTCCGGGGCGCCGGAATTCGACACGAAGCCCGGCGATATTCCGTTCACCGCCGTGGAGCTCCACGTGCCGGTCCCGGTCACCGAGATGAGGGCGAATATCTGGTAATTCGAGTTGAGGCCGTTGCTCACGCCAAGAATGCTGGTGAGGTTGACGGCCGCGTCGAAACCATAGGCGCCGGTTGCACTGGTGTTGGAGCCGGTGAATAGGTCGAGATAGCCTTGGCCCCCGCCGCCCGTGATCCCGGTCGTCGTATCAGCCGAATAGAGCTGATAGCTGCCGCCGCCGCCGTAGCCGGGATTGGTGGCGCCCGGATTGATCGTGATGGGACTGGCCGATGCCCCCGCGCCGAAGGCCAGAGCGAGCACCGCGGTCGCCGTCGCGAGAAGAGAGTTTCGGTAAGTTGACATGGCGCTGTTTCCACTCCCGTTGCAAACTGTTACAAGCAACGGACGTGCCAACGGAACCAACTCACTGATAAAGCGAATTTTAACTGTTAACGATTTATTGCCATTGTAAAAATTTGTGACGGTTAATGACGATCGTAACCTCGCCGCGGGATTCGTTTGCGCCCGCTGAGAAATGCCGGGGGTCAGCCTACGCGCGGTGGCTGGAAGTCAGTCGGCGAGCCCGGCCTTGCGCAGGCCGCGCTTGAAGCGCTCGGTCGAGTGCGGACTGGCCGACGCGTAGAAAGCTTCGGCCATCGCCATGGTGAAGCGCGGATTGATCTGCAAAGCCGCCGCCAACTCCATCTTTGCCTCGTCGATCCGATCCTCGAGGCCGTAAAGGCTCGCAAGCCGCAGCCGGCCCGCGAAATAATCCGGCGCGCCTTGGACCGCCTCGGTCAAGACCTCGATCGCTTCGAGGTTCTGGCCCAGCTCTTCGAGCCCGTTGGCGAGAATCCCGTAGTAATAAGGCGGGTGGAATGGGTCGAGCATCTGTGCCATCCGCATCTGCTCGACCCCGCGCGCCGCGTCGCCCGCGAGCACCAGCACGCGGCCCGCGATGCATCGCAGCCACACGTCGTTGGGGCTGCCGGCGATCGCGATCTCGGCTTCGCGAACCGCGTCCTCGAACCGCCCCGCGATAGCCCACACGCCCGCGCGGACGCCGTGCGCATGCGGTTCATCAGGGTTGGCGGCGAGCGCTCGTTCCGACAGCTCGCACGCCTTGGCGAGCGCCGCCCCGTTATCGGTACTGAACCCGAACCGGACCTCCGCGTAATAGCACCAGCCAATGAATGCCCAAGCGACCGCGTAGCCCGGATCGATCGCCACCGCCTTCTCCAAATGAGCCCGCGATTCGCGGACGCCCTTCGGTGACCCGACGAGCCATGCCTCAAACCCTTGCATGGCTTCGAGCCACGCGTTGAGGTTGCGGGTCGAGCGCGAAAACATGAGCATGTGTTCGCTCGCCGTCAGCTCGACGCTCAGCGCCTGGACGATCTCCATAGTGATCTCGTCCTGGACATCGAACACGTCGCGGAGCGGGCGGTCATAGCGTTCGGCCCAGACATGGTTGCCCGACGCGGCCTCGATGAGCTGCGCCGTGACGCGCAACCGATCGCCGCTGCGCCGCACGCTGCCTTCGAGCACGTGACCGACGCCGAGCTCGCGCGCGACCTGGCGGATATCGACCGCTCTCCCCTTGTAGGTGAAGGTCGAGTTGCGCGCGATCACCAGCAGATGATGGACCTTCGACAGCGAGGTGATGATGTCCTCGGCCAGGCCGTCGGCGAAATGCTCCTGCTCGGGGTCGCCGCTCATGTTCTGAAACGGCAGCACCGCGATCGAGGTCTTGTCTCCGATCGTCTCTCGCTCCGCCCTGGGGCGCGGAGAGGATCGGGGTGAAGCGGCGGACTCTCCGGCGCTTGCCGTGGTGTCCCTCGCCTCGTCTGCCTTCTTGGCTCCCGGGGGCGGAGACGAATAGACGCGCACAGGCAGCGCGATGTTCTTCAATTCCTGCTCGCCGAGATC
>DATJLY010000020.1:0-3832 GCA_035509095.1 Allostellaceae bacterium
AGAGCGGCGGTCAGGCCGAAGATCACGCCGCCTTCCATCTGCTCGGCGACGGTCAGCGGGTTGACCGCGTGGCCGCAATCGAGCGCGAGCGTCACCTTGTCGACCTTGAGCGCGCCTTTGGGGCTCAGCGTGACTTCCGCGACCTCGCCCACGATCGTGCCAAAGCATTCGTGGATCGCGATGCCGCGGCCGCGGCCCTGAGGCAGCGGCTTGCCCCACTCGCCCTTTTCGGCCACGAGGTCGAGCACGGCGAGCCAGTCGGGCTTCCCTTCCAGCAATTCGCGCCGGAACTTGTAGGGGTCCTTGCCGGTGGCGGATGCGATCTCATCGACGAAGCTCTCGATGATGAAGGCGTTGTGAGAACTTCCGACCGAACGCCAGAACGCGACCGGTATGTGCGTGTTCTTCAGCACGCAATCGACCCGCGTGTTGGCGACCTTGTAGGGATTGGTGGCGAGCCCTTCGACCGCCATGGGCTCGATACCGCTCTCGACCTTGCTGGCGCCAAGCGAGCGCAACAGCGATCCGACGACCGTGCGCATCGACCAGGCGGCGAGGTTGCCGTTGGCGTCGAGCCCGGCCTTCATGCGAACCGCCGCCTGTGGGCGGTAGCGGTCATGGCGCATATCGTCTTCGCGCGTCCACACCAGCTTCACGGGCTTCTGGACCGCCTTGGCGACCTGGATCGCCTGGATCATGTCGTCGTTGCTGCCCTTGCGGCCGAAGCCGCCGCCCACGAACGTGTTGTGGATATAGACCTGCTCTGGCTTCATCCCCGAGGCCGCGGCCGCGGCCTTGAGCGTCCGGTCGGCCGTTTGCGTCCCGGTCCAGACGTCAAGCCGGTCGGGCTGGAGATAGACGGTCGAGTTCAGCGGCTCCATGCATGCATGCGCAAGATAAGGAACCTCGTACAGGGCATCGAGCGTCTTCGCCGCCGCCGGCAAGGCGGTATCGACGTTTCCGTCATTGCGCGCGACCACGGCCTTGCCGTCGAGTGCCTCGCGATATTGCCGAGCAAAGAGCGCGCTGTCGGTCGTCCCCGCCTCGCCCACGTCCCATTCGGGATGAAGCTTGGCGAGACCCTGCTTGGCGCGCCAGAAATGGTCGGTAGCGACGACCGCCACCGCGTCGGCAAGGCGCACCACCTTGACGATGCCCGGCGCGCCGTCGAGCGGGCTTTCATCGACGCTCTTGAGCTTGCCGCCGGGAACCGGGCACTGAACCACCGCGGCGTAGACCATGCCGGGGATCCGCGTGTCGATCGCGTACTGCGCGGTCCCGTTGATCTTGTGCGGGATCTCGACGCGTGGCATCGGCTTGCCGATGAACGTGTACTGGTCCGGCGTCTTGATCGCCGGCTCCTTGTCGAGCGTGATCTTGGCGGCATCGGCACAAAGCTCGCCATAGCGCAGCGATCGGCTCGAGGCGGCGTGGGTGACCACGCTGTTCGCGGCCGCGCACTCGCCGGGCGGAACGCCCCATTTCGCCGCCGCCGCGGCAATCAGGCGCACGCGGGCGCTTGCCCCCACCTGCTGCATCTTGATGTGTGAATCCTTGACCGAGTGACTGCCGACCGAGGACATGTCGCCATAGACATTGTTCTCGCGCAGGCTGCGGTTGGGCGAGGCGTATTCGATCCTCACCTTGGACCAATCACATTGCAGCTCTTCGGCGACAATCATCGGCAGCGCCGTCATGCTGCCCTGCCCCATCTCGGAGCGGGTATAGCGGATCAGCACCGAGTCATCGGGGTCGATCGCGATGAAGGCGTCGAGATCATAAGGGCTCGATGCGTTCTGGTCCCAGGGCTGCGCCGCCACGGTCACGGCATGCGCCAGCCGGGGCGCGAGGCTCAACCCGATCGCGAAGCCACCCGCGGCCGTGGCGCTCGTGAGGATGAACTGACGCCGGGAAAGGCTCTTGCTTCCATCCATGGCCATTCTCCTGCTTACGCCTTCATGAGGTCCGCAGCACGATGAATTGCCCGGCGCAACCGCTCATAGGTTCCGCACCGGCAAATGTTCGTGATGTTGGCATCGGTCGGATTGGGGAAGTTCTTCAGGAACGCGACCGCCGCCATGATCTGCCCCGATTGGCAGTATCCGCATTGCGGCACGTCCTCGGCGAGCCATGCCCGCTGAACCGGGTGGCTGCTGTCTGGCGACAATCCCTCGATGGTCGTGACTTGCGCTCCGTCAAGCAGGCTGATCGGCACCGAGCAGGAGCGCATCTCCTCGCCGTTGATGTGAACCGTACAGGCGCCGCATTCCGCGACGCCGCAGCCGAATTTCGTGCCGGTCATGCCCAGCACGTCGCGCAGCACCCACAAGAGCGGGGTATCCGGCTCCACATCGACCTGGTGCGCCGTTCCGTTGACAGTGACGGTGATCATGGCGTCGCTCCCGAACTTGATCCGAGACCGCCATAGGCGGAGTGCCCGGATTATAGGCAGACGCAGCTCAATAATCGATGCCCAGAACCGGGCTGCTTCGGCTGGTGTCGGGCGAGGCGAAAGCCTATGGTGGCGGGCCAATGGTGGGGTTTTCCGGCAATTTCGGCGAGCAGATCCTTGCGCGAGCGAAGGAACTTGCCGCCATCAGCGAGGATGACGGCGCGCTCACCCGGCTCTTCCTGAGCCCACAGCACAAGGCGGCGAACGACCGGGTCGCGGGCTGGATGCGCGACGCTTCCTTGTCGGCCCGGGTCGACCCGATCGGGAACCTCGTCGGACGCTATGAGGGCGAGACGCCCGGTCTGCCGGCGGTCATGCTCGGCTCCCATCTCGACACGGTCCGCGATGCCGGCATGTATGACGGGATGCTGGGCGTGCTGACCGCCATCTCCTGCGTCGAAGCCTTGGCGCGGCAGGGACGGCGCCTTCCCTTCGCGATCGAGGTGATCGGCTTTGCCGACGAGGAAGGCGTGCGCTTCGGATCGGCGATGCAGGGAAGTCACGCGATTGCCGGGACGTTCGACCCCGCCCGGCTGACGATGCAAGACGCGGCCGGCATCGCGATGAGCACGGCGCTCGAGGAATTCGGGCTCGACCCAACGGCGGTCTCGGGTGCGGCGCGGCGGCGCCAGGACATCCTCGCCTATGTCGAGCTCCACATCGAACAGGGGCCGGTGCTCGAACGGCACGGGCTTCCGGTCGGGATCGTCACCTCGATCAACGGCGTCACGCGTCTCGAGGTCACGCTCTTGGGCCACGCAGGGCATGCGGGCACGGTACCCATGGACCAACGCCAGGATGCGCTGGCCGCGGCGGCCGAATGCGTGCTGGCCGTCGAGGCGCGCTGTCGCGCGGAGTCCGGCCTTGTCGGGACGGTCGGCGTGCTGCATGCCAGCCCCGGAGCCATCAACGTGATCCCCGGAGAGGCGCATTTCTTCGTCGATCTGCGCGCACCCGAAGACGCGCCGCGCCGGGCCGCGGTCGAGGACGTCCAGTCCGCCATCGCGGCAATCGCGGCACGGCGCGGCGTGACCCAGCGCAGCCGGGTCGTGCATGAGCTGGCCGCCGCACCCTGCGCGCCGTGGCTCATGGGTCAGATCGAGCGCGCCGTCGAGGCCGAGGCGATCGTGCCGTTTCGGCTGCCGAGCGGCGCCGGGCATGACGGCATGGTGATCAAGACGATCGCCGATATCGGCATGATCTTCGTTCGCTGCGCCGGCGGCGTGAGCCACAACCCGGCCGAATCGATTACCGCCGCCGACGCCGAGGCGGGCGCACGCGTGCTCCTCCGCTTCCTCGAGGCGTTCAAGCCGGAGCCGGCGCATGGACGCTGACGCGCTGTGCCGGGCGGTGGACCGGCTTCATCCGGAGCAGCGGGAT